>NZ_JAAVNG010000018.1:0-5440 GCF_012923605.1 Advenella sp. EE-W14
TTTGAACGACACTTGAAACGCTATGTTCAGCAGTTTAATATAACCTGCAGAGTTATAGGATCAAGCCGCACGGGCAATTAGTATCAGTTAGCTAAACACATTACTGCGCTTACACACCTGACCTATCAACGTCCTGGTCTCGAACGACCCTTCAGGGGGGTCTAGCCCCCGGGATACCTAATCTTCAGACGAGTTTCCCGCTTAGATGCCTTCAGCGGTTATCTCTTCCGTACGTAGCTACTCGGCAATGCCATTGGCATGACAACCGATACACCAGCGGTACGTCCACTCCGGTCCTCTCGTACTAGGAGCAGGCTCCGTCAAGTATCCAACGCCCACGGCAGATAGGGACCAAACTGTCTCACGACGTTTTAAACCCAGCTCACGTACCTCTTTAAATGGCGAACAGCCATACCCTTGGGACCGGCTACAGCCCCAGGATGAGATGAGCCGACATCGAGGTGCCAAACACCACCGTCGATATGAACTCTTGGGTGGTATCAGCCTGTTATCCCCAGAGTACCTTTTATCCGTTGAGCGATGGCCCTTCCATTCAGAACCACCGGATCACTATGTCCTGCTTTCGCACCTGTTCGACGTGTCAGTCTCACAGTCAAGCACGCTTATGCCATTGCACTATCAGCACGATTTCCGACCGTACCTAGCGTACCTTCGAACTCCTCCGTTACACTTTAGGAGGAGACCGCCCCAGTCAAACTGCCCACCATACACTGTCCCCAACCCGGATAACGGGCCTAGGTTAGAACCGCAAACAAACCAGGGTGGTATTTCAAGGACGGCTCCATAGCATCTAGCGACACTACTTCTACGCCTCCCACCTATCCTACACAGGCCGGTTCACAATTCAATGTAAAGCTACAGTAAAGGTTCATGGGGTCTTTCCGTCTAGCCGCGGGGAGATTGCATCATCACAACCATGTCAACTTCGCTGAGTCTCAGGAGGAGACAGTGTGGCCATCGTTACGCCATTCGTGCAGGTCGGAACTTACCCGACAAGGAATTTCGCTACCTTAGGACCGTTATAGTTACGGCCGCCGTTTACTGGGGCTTCGATCAAGTGCTTGCACACCATCACTTAACCTTCCAGCACCGGGCAGGCGTCACACCCTATACGTCCACTTTCGTGTTAGCAGAGTGCTGTGTTTTTAATAAACAGTCGCAGCCACCATTTCTCTGCGGCCCATTCACGCTTTAACACGCTACTAGGGCATACCTTCTCCCGAAGTTACGGTATTAATTTGCCGAGTTCCTTCTCCTGAGTTCTCTCAAGCGCCTTGGAATATTCATCCCGTCCACCTGTGTCGGTTTGCGGTACGGTCATTGTTGAACTGAAGCTTAGAGGCTTTTCCTGGGACCACTTCCTATGACTTCGCGAACAAGTTCGCTTCGAGCCAATATCTTGAATTACGCGGCCGGATTTACCTAACCACCTTCTCGATACCAGCAACGGGTACTACCAATCACCCGATCACATTTCGCAATCCGTCCCCCCATCGCATTCAACAATGGTGTTGGAATATTAACCAACTTCCCATCAGCTACGCATCTCTGCCTCGCCTTAGGGGCCGACTCACCCTGCGCCGATGAACGTTGCGCAGGAAACCTTGGACTTACGGCGAGGGAGCTTTTCACTCCCTTTATCGCTACTCATGTCAGCATTCGCACTTCTGATACCTCCAGCATCCGTCTCCAGACACCTTCACAGGCTTACAGAACGCTCTCCTACCGCGTATGATAAATCATACACCCGCAGCTTCGGTAACTGGCTTAGCCCCGTTACATCTTCCGCGCAGGACGACTCGATCAGTGAGCTATTACGCTTTCTTTAAAGGATGGCTGCTTCTAAGCCAACCTCCTGACTGTCTATGCCTTCCCACTTCGTTTCCCACTTAGCCAATTTTGGGGACCTTAGCTGGCGGTCTGGGTTGTTTCCCTCTTGAGTCTGGACGTTAGCACCCAGTGCTCTGTCTCCCGTGCTGTACTTGCCGGTATTCGGAGTTTGCCATAGGTTGGTAAGTCGCCATGACCCCCTAGCTATAACAGTGCTCTACCCCCGGCAGTAATACACGAGGCACTACCTAAATAGTTTTCGGAGAGAACCAGCTATTTCCAGGCTTGTTTAGCCTTTCACCCCTATCCACAGTTCATCCCCTAATTTTTCAACATTAGTGGGTTCGGTCCTCCAGCACGTGTTACCGTGCCTTCAACCTGACCATGGATAGATCGCCTGGTTTCGGGTCTACACCCAGCGACTAAATCGCCCTATTCGGACTCGCTTTCGCTACGCCTTCCCTATTCGGTTAAGCTTGCCACTGAATGTAAGTCGCTGACCCATTATACAAAAGGTACGCAGTCACGGGACAAGCCCGCTCCTACTGTTTGTATGCACACGGTTTCAGGATCTATTTCACTCCCCTTCCGGGGTTCTTTTCGCCTTTCCCTCACGGTACTGGTTCACTATCGGTCGATCACGAGTATTTAGCCTTGGAGGATGGTCCCCCCATATTCAGACAGGATTTCACGTGTCCCGCCCTACTTGTTCGACGCTTAGTACCACGCAACGCATTTCGTCTACAGGGCTATCACCTGCTGCGGCCGGACTTTCCATTCCGTTCGACTATACATTGCGCTATCTCGTCCAGGCTGCTCCGATTTCGCTCGCCGCTACTTTCGGAATCTCGGTTGATTTCTTTTCCTCGAGTTACTTAGATGTTTCAGTTCACTCGGTTCGCTTCACTATCCCTATGTATTCAGGACAGGATACTGCCAGAGGCAGTGGGTTTCCCCATTCGGAAATCTGCGGATCAAAGCTTATTTGCCAGCTCCCCGCAGCTTATCGCAAGCTATTACGTCCTTCATCGCCTGTGATCGCCAAGGCATCCACCATGTGCACTTAGTCACTTGATCCTATAACACTAAAGGCTATAGGTTTTTGCCGTATCGCGCCTTTCAAATCACGATACCGCATGCTGAGTTTCACGTTTGTGTGCCGTTCATCATTTTCCAGGTTGTCATTCTTGCGAATGACG
Organism: Advenella sp. EE-W14; assembly: GCF_012923605.1. Classification (NCBI taxonomy): domain Bacteria; kingdom Pseudomonadati; phylum Pseudomonadota; class Betaproteobacteria; order Burkholderiales; family Alcaligenaceae; genus Advenella; species Advenella sp. EE-W14. The sequence goes on from NZ_JAAVNG010000018.1 coordinate 3,051, forward strand.
TCTTGAATTTGAGAACTTCAAATATAATGCAATCACAACCCGTATTTTCATCGACATATGCCGGACTCCTGGTGGAATCCAACATACCCGTTGAATTACTTTGTTGTGCTTCTTCCAAATTGTTAAAGAACATATACAGCCAATATCACACTTCGTAAAGTGCAATCTTCAGCCGTTTCACCGCCACCAAAATGACAGCAAAACGATTGAACACTGCATTCTACCTTTCTTCAGCAGAGCCAGAAAGTATAGCATGTTTTTTGTTAATCACGCCAGCCTTGTTTTCGTTAAAAAACAACAACCAACATTCACACAAGATTCCTGGTGGAGGATGACGGGATCGAACCGACGACCCCCTGCTTGCAAAGCAGGTGCTCTCCCAGCTGAGCTAATCCCCCAACAAACCTGTTTGGTGGGTCAAGCTGGAATCGAACCAGCGACCCCCGCCTTATCAAGACGGTGCTCTAACCGACTGAGCTACTGACCCAACTGCTGGCTTCCTGCCATTAACAGGCCACCAAACCGATAGGCGGGTACCATTGCCTTGTGCAATGTGACTAACAACCGATAAGCGTGGACGCTTTGAAACATAGGAGAACCTGCTCTTAAAGGAGGTGATCCAGCCGCACCTTCCGATACGGCTACCTTGTTACGACTTCACCCCAGTCATGAATCCTACCGTGGTAATCGCCCCCCTTGCGGTTAGGCTAACTACTTCTGGTAAAACCCACTCCCATGGTGTGACGGGCGGTGTGTACAAGACCCGGGAACGTATTCACCGCGACATGCTGATCCGCGATTACTAGCGATTCCGACTTCATGCAGGCGAGTTGCAGCCTGCAATCCGGACTACGATCGGGTTTCTGAGATTGGCTCCACCTCGCGGTTTGGCAACCCTCTGTCCCGACCATTGTATGACGTGTGAAGCCCTACCCATAAGGGCCATGAGGACTTGACGTCATCCCCACCTTCCTCCGGTTTGTCACCGGCAGTCTCATTAGAGTGCCCAACTGAATGCTGGCAACTAATGACAAGGGTTGCGCTCGTTGCGGGACTTAACCCAACATCTCACGACACGAGCTGACGACAGCCATGCAGCACCTGTGTTCCGGTTCTCTTGCGAGCACTCCTCTATCTCTAAAGGATTCCAGACATGTCAAGGGTAGGTAAGGTTTTTCGCGTTGCATCGAATTAATCCACATCATCCACCGCTTGTGCGGGTCCCCGTCAATTCCTTTGAGTTTTAATCTTGCGACCGTACTCCCCAGGCGGTCAACTTCACGCGTTAGCTACGCTACTAAGCCCCGAAGGGCCCAACAGCTAGTTGACATCGTTTAGGGCGTGGACTACCAGGGTATCTAATCCTGTTTGCTACCCACGCTTTCGTGCATGAGCGTCAGTATTATCCCAGGGGGCTGCCTTCGCCATCGGTATTCCTCCGCATATCTACGCATTTCACTGCTACACGCGGAATTCTACCCCCCTCTGACATACTCTAGTTCGGTAGTTAAGAATGCAGTTCCAAGGTTGAGCCCTGGGATTTCACATCCTTCTTTCCGAACCGCCTGCGCACGCTTTACGCCCAGTAATTCCGATTAACGCTTGCACCCTACGTATTACCGCGGCTGCTGGCACGTAGTTAGCCGGTGCTTATTCTTCAGGTACCGTCATCAGTTCCGGGTATTAGCCAGAACCTTTTCTTCCCTGACAAAAGTGCTTTACAACCCGAAGGCCTTCATCGCACACGCGGGATGGCTGGATCAGGGTTTCCCCCATTGTCCAAAATTCCCCACTGCTGCCTCCCGTAGGAGTCTGGGCCGTGTCTCAGTCCCAGTGTGGCTGGTCGTCCTCTCAAACCAGCTACGGATCGTCGCCTTGGTAGGCCATTACCCCACCAACCAGCTAATCCGATATCGGCCGCTCCAATAGTGAGAGGTTCCGAAGAATCCCCCCCTTTCCCCCGTAGGGCGTATGCGGTATTAGCTGACCTTTCGGCCAGTTATCCCCCGCTACTGGGCACGTTCCGATACATTACTCACCCGTTCGCCACTCGCCGGCAAAGAAAGCAAGCTTTCTTCCCGCTGCCGTTCGACTTGCATGTGTAAGGCATCCCGCTAGCGTTCAATCTGAGCCAGGATCAAACTCTTCAGTTTAATCTCTGTATAATTGCCATCTACTGTTTTATGGTAAATGGTCGCTGCTTCACTCAAAAGAAAATAACGTTTATATGTATAAACCTTACTTCTTCATTTCAAGTGAGCGCTTAAAGTATAAATTCAGCATCACCAGCTTACGCTGGTGTGGCCTCTTACATTCCAAGCGCCCACACTTATCGGCTGTTATATTGTTAAAGAGCATTACAACATGACCCAACGGTCATGAGGCTGACA
>NZ_JAAVNG010000017.1:0-81137 GCF_012923605.1 Advenella sp. EE-W14
GCAGCACCGGTGATCATGTTTTTAACATAGTCAGCGTGTCCTGGGCAGTCAACGTGTGCGTAGTGGCGCTCTGCAGTTTCGTACTCAACGTGTGAAGTGTTGATGGTAATACCGCGAGCTTTTTCTTCGGGAGCTGCGTCAATTTGTGAGTAGTCTTTCGCTTCACCGCCGAACTCTTTTGACAGAACAGTACAAATCGCTGCTGTCAATGTTGTTTTACCGTGATCCACGTGACCGATCGTACCTACGTTTACGTGCGGTTTGGTACGTTCAAACTTACCTTTTGCCATGATCTATTATCCAATAAACTATATTTGAATGAGATTAAATTGTCCGGCCCCATAAATTGTTAAGAGCCGGACGCTTAAATTAAATTACTACTTGGAACGTGCGCTGATAACTTCATCAGCCACGTTTTTAGGAGCTTCAGCGTATTGCTTGAATTCCATTGTATAGGTTGCGCGACCTTGTGTCAGGGAACGCAGGTTGGTTGCATAACCAAACATCTCGGCCAAAGGAACTTCTGCCTTGATGACTTTACCGCCACCAGGAATATCGTCCATACCCTGAACCATACCACGACGTGATGACAAATCACCCATCACGGTACCAGCATAGTCTTCAGGTGTTTCCACTTCAACTGCCATCATAGGCTCGAGCAGCACGGGCTGTGCCTTGCGCATACCTTCCTTGAAAGCCATTGAACCAGCCATACGGAACGCGTTCTCGTTAGAGTCAACGTCGTGGTATGAACCGAAGAACAGGGTTACTTTAACGTCAACAACGGGGTAACCGGCAACCACACCAGCACTCAGGGTTTCCTGAATACCTTTATCTACGGCTGGAATGAATTCACGTGGAACCACACCGCCCTTAATGGCATCAACGAATTCATAGCCTGCGCCACCGGGTTCCAGCGGCTCAAGTTTCAGAACAACGTGACCATATTGACCGCGACCACCTGACTGCTTGACGAACTTGCCTTCAACCTCTTCGCAAACCTTGCGAATGGTTTCACGGTAGGCAACCTGTGGTTTACCAACGTTGGCCTCAACGTTGAACTCACGCTTCATGCGGTCAACCAGAACTTCAAGGTGGAGCTCGCCCATACCTGAAATAATGGTTTGGCCTGATTCTTCATCACTGCGAACGCGGAATGAAGGATCTTCCTGAGCCAGACGGGAAAGGGCGATACCCATTTTTTCCTGGTCGGCTTTGGTTTTTGGCTCGACGGCCTGAGAAATAACAGGCTCTGGGAACACCATGCGTTCAAGAACGATGTGATCACCCACATCACACAGGGTTTCACCGGTAGTTACGTCTTTCAGACCCACTACAGCAGCGATGTCACCTGCCAGAACTTCCTTGATTTCTTCACGGTTGTTCGCATGCATTTGCAGAATACGACCAACACGTTCTTTTTTGCCTTTAACCGAGTTAAAGACGGTTTCACCTGAATTCAGAATACCTGAATACACACGAACGAAAGTCAATTGACCAACAAACGGGTCTGTCATCAGTTTGAAAGCCAGTGCAGAGAATTTCTCTTTGTCATCAGCTTTACGATAGATGACATTGCCTTCATCATCTTCACCCTGGACAGGAGGAATATCAACGGGAGATGGCAGGAAATCAACCACAGCATCAAGCATGCGCTGAACGCCTTTGTTTTTAAAGGCGGTACCGCACAGCATTGGCTGGATTTCGCAGGCAATGGTACGGGTACGAATCGCCTTGATGATGTCTGCTTCGCTCAGTTCACCTTCTTCAAGGTACTTGTTCATGAGCTCTTCAGAGGCTTCAGCGGCTGTTTCAACCAGTTTTTCACGCCATTCATTGGCCTGATCCACCAGCTCGGCAGGAATATCAATGTAATCGAATTTGGTACCATGGCTGGCTTCGTCCCAGATGATCGCTTTCATCTTGATCAGATCAACCACACCTTTGAACTGGTCTTCGGCACCAATCGGGATAACGACAGGTACTGGATGCGCACGCAGACGGGTTTTCAGTTGATCGTACACTTTGAAAAAGTTTGCACCGGTACGGTCCATCTTGTTGACGAAAGCCAAACGGGGGACACCGTATTTGTTTGCCTGACGCCATACGGTTTCAGACTGTGGCTGCACACCACCCACAGCGCAATAAACCATGCATGCACCGTCAAGGACGCGCATTGAACGCTCTACCTCGATGGTAAAGTCAACGTGTCCGGGGGTGTCAATAATGTTAATGCGGTGCTCTGGATAGTTGCCGGCCATGCCACGCCAGAACGCTGTTGTAGCAGCAGACGTAATGGTAATACCGCGTTCCTGCTCCTGTTCCATCCAGTCCATGGTGGCGGTACCCTCGTGGGTTTCACCAATTTTATGGTTCACACCGGTATAAAACAGAATACGCTCTGTAGTCGTTGTTTTACCAGCATCAATGTGAGCGGAAATACCGATATTACGGTAACGTTCGATGGGGGTTTTGCGGGCCATTGTAGTGTCCTTAAATTACCAGCGGAAATGGGAGAAGGCTTTGTTGGCCTCTGCCATTCTGTGAGTGTCTTCACGTTTTTTCATTGCAGCGCCGCGACCTTCTGCAGCATCCATCAATTCACCGGCCAAACGCAAATCCATGGATTTTTCACCACGTTTTTTGGCAGCCTCGCGCAACCAGCGCATGGCAAGCGCCAAACGGCGAACCGGACGCACTTCGACGGGAACCTGATAGTTGGCTCCGCCCACGCGACGGCTTTTAACTTCGACAATAGGTTTAATGTTGTTGATGGCCAGGTTGAAAACCTCAATGGGTTCTTTGCCTGTTTTGGCCTGAACCTGGTCAAGCGCACCGTAAACAATACGCTCTGCAACTGCTTTCTTGCCTGAAAGCATAACAACGTTCATGAATTTGGCGAGATCTACACTACCGAATTTTGGATCTGGCAGGATCTCACGTTTGGGAACTTCGCGACGACGAGGCATCTTACTTCCTTTGTGACTGTTTCAGTTGAACCACTTTCGTGGCCGTGGCTGGCTATTGAGAACTCAGCCCCTTACATACCGCAGTAAATTTTTTCTCTCGCAGCTGCGGCTGCACGCTTACCACCTTTTGGCAGGAAGCATTGATTCAAACCAGCTTAAGCTTTCTTAGGACGCTTGGCACCGTATTTGGAACGAGACTGTTTGCGATCTTTAACGCCTTGCAAGTCAAGGGAACCGCGAACAATGTGATAACGCACACCTGGCAAGTCTTTTACACGACCGCCGCGCACCAGCACGACAGAGTGCTCTTGCAGGTTGTGGCCTTCACCACCGATGTACGAAATAACTTCGAAACCGTTGGTTAAGCGAACTTTAGCTACTTTACGCATAGCTGAGTTTGGTTTTTTAGGTGTTGTTGTGTAAACACGGGTACAAACACCACGGCGTTGTGGACAGTTTTCAAGCGCTGGGCTCTTACTGTTCACGCGGCTAGTTTCACGCGCCTTGCGCACGAGTTGACTAATGGTAGGCATGACCTTGCTTGTCCTATTAATGTACAAAAATGTACTGGATTTATATATCGTCTGTTTAACGTACTGACTTTAATGTACGCCAGGCCTTAGAAAGATTGACATGCGTGATTGCAGATCAAGGCTATTCTAAGCTAGGATTTGTTGTTATATCACCCGAATAGCCAACTTGCCCGCAAATTTTGACAATCTGCAGATAAGCAACCACAAAGAGCGATAAACTGACCATGGCCTTGTTAAATTGAAAAAATCAACCTAACAATCAACCACTTACCAACCGGTTAAAACCCAAAACAAAACGGGCTTACACCAATCAGCCCATCACAATACCACATTTAACAAAAAAAAGTCAAGAAGAACAAAACTTATTGTGCTTTTGATAAAAAAGTGCAATTTTACAATATCAACTGAAAGCGCAATTTTGCAAAATCAACTGTAAAATGTCAAAGATTGTTAACGATATTTTGTTAAATGAATTACCAATTCTTTTCCTGTTATCTTAGTCCAGGCAAAACCAATCATTAAAAATCAGTCACTTATTTACATTTTATTTACATTGAAACAAGTCATATAAATTCATAAGCATTATTGCGAGTAATTTATACCGCGTTAATATTTTATAAGAGATTTACATTCAATGATCATTGCCTCATTAGAAGACGACCCGGTCCAGGCACAATACATAGTACACACCTTAGCTGAAGCCGGATTCAACAGCAAACATTTTGCAACAGGCAAGGATTTACTGGTTGCCCTGAAAAAATCGGAAAAACTTGATTTATTGTTGATAGATTGGGAATTGCCCGATATTTCCGGCAAAGACATTGTCATATGGATACGTGCCAACCTGGACAACCAGCTGCCTGTGATATTCCTGACCAACCGTAACCAGGATCACGATCTGGTTACCGGACTGAATGCCGGTGCCGATGATTATCTTGTCAAACCCTTCAAGGCGCCCGAACTGATTGCCCGTATCAAGGCACTGCTGCGCAGGAATAACGCAGGAAACACCTCAAACATCATCAAACAGGGACCCTATCAGTTAAATCAGCAAAAGCGCGAAATCACCCTGCATGGAGAGCCTGTCCAGCTGGCACCCAAAGAGTTTGACCTTGCCTACCTGTTTTTCAGCAATATCGGGCGGCTTTTCTCACGGGATACCATCAGTGCCGCCATCTGGAACCGGGAAATACCGGCCACCTCACGCACCCTCGATACACATCTGTCAAACATTCGCCAGAAACTGCACATCAATCCGGAAAATGGTGTTCGCATCGTTTCATCCTATGCTCTGGGTTACCGGATGGAATTATTCAATCACCATACAGACGATACACCAGTAACCACGGTCTGAATGACAAAACACCTCCATCAGTCTGAATGACCCAACACCCCCATGAGAATCAACACTTTCTTACGCCTCCTGCTGTTAAATATTGCCTGTTTGCTAACACTTGATATCCATGCACAGCCTGGCGGTGCCCATGAAGACCATTTTCTGTATCAGATCAAACCCGGAGAAACCCTTTCCTCACTGTCTGAAACCTTTACAAGCAAACAGTCCAACTGGAAAGCCATCCAGAAAAGCAATCGTATTGCCAATACCCGGAAAGTGCCTATCGGCATGACACTCAAGATCCCCTTCTCACTGATTGATGAAGAGCCCGACCAGGCAAAAGTCCTGTATCTGACCGGCAATGTGCTGGTCAATAATCAGCCTATAGACAAAAATCGTGTCATTGCCGAGGCAGACACCATTATCACCGGCACACAAAGCAATATCACCCTGGTACTTTCCGATGAAAGCAAGGTACAAATCCCCCCTGACAGTACGGTGCTCGTGAAACGCTTACGAAAATTCCGTGGCACTGGCCTGATCGACGCTATCTTCAATATTGAAACCGGAAAGCTGGCTGCCCATGCCTCCCCCAAAAAGACCGGGGTAGGCCGTTTTGAAATTCGCACCCCCGTCAGTATTACAGGGGTACGGGGCACCGTGGTTCGGGCAGAGGCTTCCCAACAGGCAGGCTCGTCAAGCGAACTGTTGAACGGTAAAGCGGCCTTCATTGCGGCCGCATCCCGTGACCAGTCCGTGCATCTCAATGCCAATCAGGGCATTACCGCTACTCCCAAAGGCCAAGCCGGTGATATCATTGAGTTATTGCCACCACCGGAGATCCAGCTGAAGCAATCCAGTCCCTTCGAATTCAAGGTAGCCATCCAGCCGGTTACTGGCGCAACATCCTACCTGGTACGCGTATCCAATGACATTTCCGGCTACGATGTCCTGTTCACCGAAACCGTTAAAAAACCTGAAGCCCGCGTTACCGGGCCAGGCAAAGGCACTTATTATGTTTCAGTCCGCTCCATTGACAGCAACCAGCTTGCCGGTGCTGATGCCGTCCAGCCGTTCACCATTACTGCCACAAGTATCATGACAGAAACCGGTGTATCAATTGGCACACAGTCCGGTCCCCTGATCCAGACACACTACTAGCAGCCGACTCATTAAAAATGAAACACATGAAAAAGCGTTATGGTCTCGAATGGCTGGTTGTCAGCCTTCTCATTCTGATGATCACTGCTTTTCTTTCCGTTTTTAAAAGTTTCCCGCTGCTTGACGCCCGCATTTACGATATCGCCATCCAGCTAACCCAGGACAAACCCGCTTCCGAAGACATTGTCATTGTGGCCATTGATGACAAAAGCATTGCGGAAATCGGCGTCTGGCCCTGGCGACGCTCGGTCCATGCCGATCTTCTTGCTCGCCTGCAGCAAAGCAAGGCCGTTGCGTTCGATATCAGCTTTATGGGCACGCAAGCCGGCTATGAGCAGGAAAATGCAATATTTGCCAACGCCATCCGTAATCATGGCCGCGTCATCCTGGCCAACTATTTCACTGAAGCCGGTAACCTGCCCAATAACCCTGAGCCTGAATTCGTGCAAGCCGCCCAGGGACTGGGCTTTATCAACATCAAGATTGATCCTGATGGGCTGGTGCGACGCGTCCCCCTGCAAAAAGTGCAAAATGACGGCAGCCCGGCCTACCATCTGAGCCTTGCCATGTTAAATGCGGGCGGAGAACATGAACTGGTTAAACAGACCCTGCAACAAACCGGTAACCGCGAAACGGCCATTCCGTTTGCCGGTGCTCCCGGTCATTTTCAGATGCTGCCTTATAGCGATGTCCTGAATCAGCGCATTCCCGCCAGCTTTTTCAAGGATAAATACGTCCTTATTGGTGTCTGGGGCAGCGGACTGGGAGATCAGTTTCCCACGCCTACCTCATCAAAAAGCCTGAACATGGCGGGTGTGGAAATACTGGCCAACAGCTTGCAGGCAAGCCTTGAGCAAACCTGGATTAAAGAAACCAGTCCGCTCATTGACCTGCTGCTTGGCCTGTTGCCAATGCTGGTTTTATGTGTCTTTCTCAAAAACTCGTCCCCCAGAACCATTCTACTGCTGAGCATCCTGACAGCGATCCTCATTATCCTGCTTCATGGTCTCCTCATGTTTCAATGGGGCATCTGGCATAGCCCCTTGCCTGCCATGCTGGGCATCTTGCTGTTATATCCGCTCTGGAGCTGGCGTACCCAGGAAATGGCGCTTTATCAGATGCGCCGCGAAATTGCCGAGCTTAACGAAAAAGAACCCCTGTTTAAAACAGAAATCAAAAACTGGCAGCAAGTCAATTACGGCCGATCCCTCAATGACCGGCTTGCCGAGTTCAGGGAAATCATGGAGCAGGTTCGCAGTTTGCGGCAATTCATTATGGATGGCATCAACCGCATGCCTGATGCCATCGCCGTATTCAACCTGGATCATAAACTGCAATTCACGACCGATACCACCAAAAACTATATGCAAAAAGTGGGGAGCCCTACACCCGAAAAAAACCAGACCTTGGCACAGTTTCTGATACCCGTTGTCTCAGACAATGAACAGCGGGCTGAAATTATGGCGGTCATCAACAAAATCAATACCCCCGAAGAGCGGCAAACCGGCCTGCTCGATGAACTCAGGAAAAACGGTGTCGAAATCAAAGACTGCATTGAACAGAACCTGCTGCTGAAATATGTCAACACCTACTCTGGCAGCGGTGAGCATATCGGCTATATTCTGAGTCTGAATAACATTACACCCATCCGTCAGGCCGAACGCAAGCGGGAAGAAACACTGCGTTTTCTTTCGCATGACATGCGTGCCCCACAAAGTGCCATCCAGGCACTCATTGAGCTGCAAAGAAATCCCCAAACCGCGTTACCTGATGAAGAGTTTTATCAACGTATCAACAATCTTTCCAGTCGAACCCTGAAACTGGTTGATGACTTCCTGCAATTGACACGTGCTGAATCGATGGAACTGAACCTGGTACCCGTCAACCTGACAGAATTGCTGGAACATATCATCAGTGAATACTGGGGAATCAGCCAAAAACGCCATATCAATATCACCAGCGACTTTGGTAATGAACTTGCCTTTACCCAAGGAGATCATGTCCTTTTATCACGCTGCTTCGTCAATTTAATTGATAACGCCTTCAAATACAGCCCCGATAACACCACCATCCATTGTTCCATCCATCGTCAGGACGCCTATTGGCAGGTCAGGATCAAGGATCAGGGTATTGGGATTTCCGAAAAAAACCAAGCCACGATTTTCAATTCTTTTTTTCGTGTATCTGGCCCGGACAGTCAGGTCAACGGCGTGGGACTGGGACTGTCTTTCGTCAAAACCGTCATAACGCGTCATAATGGCCAGATTCAGGTTGAAAGTGAGCCTGGCCATGGAACAACTTTTATTATTAATTTGCCACCGGACGAATACGAAGAATCTGTTTAGCCTTCTCAATCACGGGCATATCCACCATCTTGCCGTCCAACTTGAAGGCGGCAAGGCCGGTTTCATTGGCCATCTCCAGCACGCGCGTGGCCCAGGCCTTTTCTTCCTCAGTCGGTTCAAATACCTCATGAATAACGGCAATCTGGGAGGGATGAATGCACAACACACCAGCGTAACCCATGCCCTTGGCAAACGCAACCGCTTTGGCCAGACCCTGGGTATTGGCAATATCCGGAAACACACCATCCAGCGGAGGCAAAATACCTGCCGCACGGCTTTGAATGGAAATCTGACAACGTACATGATCGAGCAAGGCGCGAGCCCCTGGCGAATCGTCATCCATATTCAGGTCCAATGCCAGGTCAAGTGCGCCAAATGACACCCTTGCCACACCGGGTGTACGGCATAATTCGGCAAGATTGGCAATCCCAACAGCACTTTCAACAATGGGATAAACAGGCTTATCGGCTCGGGCCGCCAACTCAATCTGGCGTGAGCTTTCCGCCTTGGGCAGCATGACACCGGTTACATTGCCAAGGCGTCCGCACATGGCAATATCCGCATCAAACCAAGGTGCCTTGGCATCATTGACCCGAACCAGAAAACGGGCTTCGGGGTTGGCCTTGGCAAATTCCTCAAGATCTGCCCGGGCGCTGTCTTTGGCATTAACCTCAACGGCATCTTCCAGGTCGACAATCACACAATCGGCACCACTTTGTAGCGCCTTGGGGATACGATCAACCCGCGTTGCGGGGACAAACAATGCTGATCTTGACAAACTCATCACACCACTCCCTGTTCACGCCAACCCGCAATGGTTTGCTCGTCATAACCCAGCTCCCGCAGGATTTTTTCAGAATGCTCACCCAGGCCCGGCACCGCATCAATACGATATTCGTAAGCATTATTCACGCCCGGTGGCAACAGCGTTGGCAGCTTGCCCACCGGACTGTCCATTTCACGCCAGCGATTGCGTGATTTCAATTGTTCATGCTCCCACACCCCTTTCATGTCGTTCACAGAGGCGTTGGCAATCTTGGCCGTTTCCAGCAATTCGATCACCTGATCTTTGCTCATACCGGCAAAGGTGTCAACAATAATCTGCTTCAAGGCCTCACGATTGGCAGTACGCAAGGTATTGTTGGCAAAACGTTCATCAGCAGCCAGTTCAGGTTTACCCAGAACCTGCTCGCAAAACACTTTCCATTCGCGTTCATTTTGCAAACCCAGCATAATAGTCTGGCCGCCCCCGGTCGGGAAAGGACCATAAGGATAAATCACGGCATGCGCCGCCCCTGCTCGCACCGGAGGCTCCTGGCCTTCAAACGAATAGTACAGCGGAAAATTCATCCACTCGACCATACTTTCCAGCATGGAAACATCAATACGGCTGCCCTTGCCGGTTTTTTCACGCAACAATAGCGCGGACAGAATATTGCTATAGGCGTACATGCCAGCGGCAATATCGGCAATGGAGCAACCCGCCTTGGCCATCTCATCCTTGCTGCCCGTGACCGATACAAAACCGCTTTCGCTTTGAATCAACAGGTCATAGGCTTTTTTCTTCTCATAAGGGCCACCCTCACCATAGCCGGAAATATCACACACAATCAATCGGGGATATTTTTCATGCAGGGCCTCAAACGACAAACCCAAACGGGCAGCCGCACCTGGAGCCAGGTTTTGCACCAGCACATCCACCTGAGGCAACAGTTTTTCCAACACATCACCAGCCGCCTCATTTTTAAGATCCAGCGTCAGACTTTCCTTGGAACGGTTGGTCCAGACAAAATGAGACGCCATGCCCTTAACGCGCTCATCATAATTACGGGCAAAGTCTCCCACACCCGGACGCTCCACCTTAATTACGCGTGCGCCCAGATCCGCCAGCTGACGTGAACAGAACGGTGCCGCAATGGCGTGCTCAAGACTTAATACGGTGATACCTTCAAGCGGTCTAACACTCATTTGATTCATTCCTTAAATAATTTTATTTATTTGAAAAGCACTTCGCCAAGCTGGGCAACCGAGCCATCCTGCTGGGCCCATACCGCTGCCTTGCCCTCTTCTTTAATCGTCCCTTCGACCCTGAACGGCAAGGGACTGATCAATGGACGTGCACCACGATAAGAAAAACCGGTCACTGTTTTATCCGGGTTGGCATCGGTAAATGCCCGTAACACACAGGTGGCAATCAAGGGACCATGCACCACCAGACCGGGATACCCCTCAACCTCGGTCACATAGGGGTAGTCATAATGAATACGATGGCCATTGAAAGTAACCGCCGAATACCTGAACAGCATGGTGCTGGTCGGCACGATCTCGCTGGACCACTGGGCCGCTTCGGCTTCAGGCGTGCCTGACAGTTTTGGAGGGCTGGGCTCGCGGTAAACGATATCCTGCTCTTCGGAAATGCATAATTCATTGTTCTGGGTGTAGTCGTGCTTGACTGTGACAAACAACAGCTTGCCGGTTGAACCGCTTTTTTCTTTAATTGCCGTAATCGTGGACGTCCGGGTTGCGTCCTGACCCACCACCAGTGGCTTGATGAATTGAACCCGGCCACCGGCCCACATACGGTTGCGATTGTCAGCAGGCGGCAAAAAACCACCCCGTTGCGGATGCCCGTCAGTGCCCAGTTCATCCAAGGGTAATGGGTCCACGAACAGCGCCCACTGCCATAAATGTGGCAAAGGCTGGCCATTTTCGGGAACCGGCGCATTCAGGCTAAGGGCAATTTTCTTGACATGGGCCGGGTTGATAAACTCGCCATAACTTTCCTGACGGCCCAGCCAATCATTCAAATTCACACCATTCTGTTCATTACTCATTTCAGTCTCACAATTACACTTTTAAATATCAGTAATCATCAAGCATGCCCCAGAAACAGGCAAATGTGAATTCTTAAAACCGAAAAGGGGGCTTTTCAGAAAGATAAGGCCGCTAACAACTAACCGGTGACTTGATCTGTCTTTTTCTCTTCCTGCTCAACGTCTTCGCGCATCAGCTGCACCAGATCCTGGGCAAAGGGCGGCAGTTTGTCAAGATTGCGCACACAAACATGCAATTGGCGAAAAGCCCAGGCATCGGTTAAATGAATGATTTTGACCGGCATGGTCACCGCGTAACGAAACGCTGCAGTTTCGGGAATCACACCAATCCCCACCTGCGCCGCCACCATCCGGCAGACCGCTTCGAAGCCACCCACCTCCACCCGGAACTTCAAGGGCACACCCAGCATATCGGCAGCATTGCGCAAAAACGCATGAATGGCACTCCACTCCGACAAACCGACATAGTCGTATGACAGGGTATCGGCAAAAGCGATCCGATCAACCTTAGCCAGCGGATGGTTCTGATGCGTCACCAGAACCAGATTATCGGAACGGTAAGGCATAAAGGTCAGGCCATCGGCCACCGTGTTTTCAGAAGGCTCCACGCCAGCCACCACCCCCACATCGGCCGTGCCTTCGGCCACCGCCTGGACGATCCGGTAACTTAGCCGCTCGCGCAATTCGATACTAACATCAGGATGACGGGCCAGGTATTTACCCAGAATGGCCGGCATGAACTCATTCATGGCCGTGGTATTGGCATACACCCTTACCTTGCCCTTGATCCCTTGGGCAAACTCACTGATATCGCCCCGCAGGTGTTCGAGCTGGCGTAAGACAATATGTGCATGACGCACGAAAGCCTCACCAGAAGGCGTTAGCGTAACCCCCTGGCTATTCCGGTAAAGCAATGCGGTACCCAGACTGTTTTCCAGATTCTTGATCCGGTTACTGGCGGCCGGCAATGACAGAAAAGAACGCTCCGCCCCCTTTGTCAGGCTATTAACCTCACTGATATTAACCATCAACTGCATATCTGTCAGGTCAAAATGCATTGCCATTTTTCAGCTCCTTAATAATTTGCAAAGCCATACTTAATAAAACATCAATAGTCAAAGCCTCGGAACTCAGGCACATTTACATCATTGAATATATCCATTTACCGTTATTACCCGTTATCTAGGAAAGATCTACTATGCAACACCAAGCCGATGCTTATCAGGATATTCGCGATGCCATCCGTGACCTATGCTCACAATTCCCTGCTGAATACTTCAGGAAAGTCGATGAAGAACGCGCCTATCCTGAGGAATTCGTCAATGCCTTGACCGAGGCAGGCTGGCTGGCCGCATTGATTCCCCAGGAATACGGTGGTTCAGGCCTGAGTCTTACCGAGGCCTCCGTTATTATGGAGGAAATCAACCGCAACGGGGGCAATTCAGGTGCCTGCCACGGACAAATGTATAATATGGGCACGGTACTGCGCCATGGTTCCCTGGCCCAGAAACAGAAATACCTGCCCAAAATCGCCACCGGTGAATTGCGCCTGCAATCCATGGCGGTTACCGAGCCCACCACCGGCACCGACACCACCAAAATCAAGACAACCGCTGTCAAAAAAGACGGCCGCTATGTGGTTAATGGCCAGAAAGTCTGGATCTCCCGTATCCAGCATTCCGACCTGATGATTCTGCTGGCGCGCACCACGCCGATCGAACAGGTCACCAAAAAATCCGAAGGCATGTCAATCTTCATCGTTGACATTGCCGAAGCCATGAAAAACGGCATGACCGTCCGCCCGATTCCCAACATGGTCAACCATGAAACCAACGAATTGTTCTTTGACAATCTGGAAATTCCTGAAGAAAACCTGATTGGTGAAGAAGGCAAAGGCTTCAAATACATCCTGGATGGCCTGAACGCAGAACGCACCCTGATTGCCGCCGAATGTATTGGTGACGGTTACTGGTTCATCGACAAGGTCAGCGCTTACGTGAAAGAACGCGTCGTGTTCGGTCGCCCGATTGGCCAGAACCAGGGCGTGCAGTTCCCGATTGCCAAGGCCTTCATCAATATTGAGGCTGCCAGCCTGATGCGTTACGAAGCTGCTCGCCGCTTTGACGCTCACCAGGCTTGTGGTACCCAGGCCAACATGGCCAAATTGCTGGCCTCTGAAGCCTCATGGGAAGCCGCCAACGCCTGCCTGCAATTCCACGGTGGTTTCGGCTTTGCCAATGAGTACGACGTAGAACGTAAATTCCGTGAGACACGTTTGTATCAGGTAGCGCCTATTTCCACCAACCTGATCTACTCGTTTGTGGCCGAACACGTACTGGGCCTGCCACGCTCATTCTAATCTGGCCACTATAAAAACCGGGCGGCTTTCGGGTCGCCCGTTTCTTCACTCCATTATTGAATTTTATTGCGATCATGACTACTCAAAGTGAACAGCTGGCTACGTTTGCCGCCAACTTGCAATTCAGTGATATACCCGCCCCTGTCATCGCCCGCTGCGAAGACCTGCTGCTGGACACCCTTGGTTCAATCCTGGCCGGCTCTACCGCCCGCCCGGTAAAAACCATTGACGCTTTTGCCAAGCTGCAAGGCCCCACCACCGGTAAAAGCCAGGTGCTGGGCAATGTCCGCAACACCACTGCCCTGTTTGCCTCTCTGGTCAACGCTGCCGCTGCCCATATGGTAGAGCAGGACGACGTGCATAACGGTTCGGTATTCCATCCCGCCGCAGTGGTATTCCCACCCGCACTGGCGGTGGCCCAGGAAATTGGCGCCTCCGGCAAAGAACTGCTAACCGCCTGCGTGGCCGGTTATGAAGTGGGTATTCGCGTTGGTGAATTCCTGGGCCGTTCACACTACAGGATTTTCCATACCACCGGCACGGCTGGTACCATTGCCGCTGCCGTGACCGTGGGCCGTTTGCTGAAACTGAATCCTGAACAAATGCTGGATGCCATTGGTTCGGCCGGCACCCAGGCGGCCGGTTTGTGGGAATTCCTGCGCACTGCTGCCGACTCCAAACAGTTGCACACCGCCAAAGCGGCCGCCAATGGCCTGATTGCCGCCTACCTGGCCAAAGACGGTTTCACCGGTGCCAAACAGATTCTGGAAGGCGCCCAGGGTATGGGTGCCGGCATGTCTACCGATGCCGACCCACGCAAGCTGGTTGACGGCCTGGGTACCCGCTGGGCCTTGCCCGAAACCTCGTTCAAATACCACGCTTCCTGCCGCCATACGCATCCAGCCGCTGATGCCCTGCAAGTGGTCATGAAAGACAACAATCTGTCTGCCAGTGATATTGCCAGCGTGGTCACCCACGTGCACCAGGGTGCGATTGACGTGCTGGGCGCGGTGGTCAAGCCTGAAACCGTTCACCAGTCCAAATTCTCCATGGGTACCGTACTGGCCCTGATTGCCATCCAGAATTTTGCGGGCCTGGCTGAATTTGACGCAGCCCTGCACGACGAACAGGTGGGTGCTTTCCGTGAAAAAGTCACGATGGAACTGGATGAAGAAGTGGATACTGCTTACCCCAACCGCTGGATTGGCAAGGTTACAGTTACCACCAATGATGGCCGCGTGTTCAAGGGCCGTGTGGACGAACCCAAGGGCGATCCGGGCAACACGCTGAGCCGCCCTGAAATTGAAGACAAGGTCATGCGCCTGGGCCAATATGAAAACGCGGCCTCTACAGAAACCATCAGGCATCTGATTGATTATGTGTGGGACTTGCAGAACAAGGAAGTGATAGAAGCACTGGTTTAGGAGTGGTGCGATAACAATAAAAAGTATGCATTCCCACGCAAGAGCGTGGGAACGAGTAAACGAGTAACGAGTAAAAGCGCCGGTTTAAGGGTGGGTACCATATGCATTCCCACGCAGGAGCGTTGGGAACAGGTAGTGCCGGTTTAAGGCTTGCTAAAAAATGTGAATTTGAACGATCTCTAGTGGAGTAGACTTTGTCCCTGCGTAACAGCAGGGATTTTTTTTACTACACGATATCTTGTATCAATATATTATTTTTATATAATATTTATTTATATAAAATAAGCGTTTATCTACTGTAATATCTATAGTATCAGTCCTGCCTATGCGGTGATTGCTCGTTCCCACGCTCTCGCGTGGGAATGCATACAGTAAGCATATAGTCATCGTTATATGCAAACCCAGCCTGTACCAGGTTCAGTCACTGACAGGCCCTACCAGGATCAACACCGATCCTCCTGTTAACTTACCAAGGATTCAACATGTCACTTCGTATCAATGATATTGCACCCAACTTCACCGCCAACACGACAGCTGGCGAATTGACTTTCCACGACTGGATTGGTGACAGCTACGCCATTATATTTTCACACCCCAAAGACTTTACCCCTGTTTGCACCACCGAATTCGGTGCAGTCGCCCGTTTGGCCGGTGAATTCACCAAACGCAACACCAAGGTAATCGGCGTTTCTGTTGATAACGTTGATGAGCACCAGAAATGGAAACGTGATATTGAGGCATTTTGCGGTTCACCGGCCGATTTCCCCATTATTGACGACACGTCCCTGCAAGTAGCCAAGCTATACAATATGCTGCCTGCCGATGCCTACCTGCCCGATGGCCGCACTCCCGCCGACAGCGCCACCGTACGTACCGTCTTCATTATTGGCCCAGACAAAAAAATCCGCCTGACCCTGGCTTACCCCATGTCTGTCGGCCGTAACTTTGCCGAGATTTTACGTGCCCTGGATGCCATTCAGGCAACCGATGGTGTGCCTGTGGCCACACCCGCCGACTGGCAACCTGGCGAAGACGTCATTGTGGCCTTAAGCCTTAACGATGAACAGGCCAAAGAAAAATTTGGCGAACTCGACATTAAACTGCCTTACCTGCGCTTTGCCAAGGCCCCTGCCAAATAATTGTTTGCCGTTATTGCTTTAAACAGGCTTGATGATCAAGCCTGTTAATTGGCTATTAACAAGGACTGAATCCGTGTTTTTCGGGCTCAGTCTTTTTTGATCAAGAAGCAAACAAAACTTAATGCCATTACTCGAAACCGTCCAAGAGCGACTGCCGACAGGCTTCGCGTTCCACACTTCAAACCGCCCGACGCTGCAAAGAAAGGCCGGCCAGCATCAAACTCAAACTGACTAAAATGGCAATGGTCGCCATGGCCATGCCCTGGCCAATAGAACCCTGTTCAAATTGTCGCCAGATAAAAATAGAGATGGTTTGCACGCCCGCTGGGGCCAGCAACAACGAGGTGACCAGCTCACGCGAAGCCACCGCAAAGACCATCAGCATGGCTGCAATTAAACTGGGCAAGGACAAGGGTAAAGAAATATGCCAAAGTGTTCTGGCCAGCGAAGCACCGTGTACACGAGCCGCCGCTTCAAGGCTGTCGCTAATTTGCCGGAATGCTGCGCCTACATAGCGGACAGGGTAAGGCAACAGCAAACAACTATATGACAGCAGCAGAATTAGCCAGGTCCCGTATGGTGTAGCAGGCCAGAACGACTGGTTCCAGGCCAGAATCAAACCGACCCCCACCACCACGCCCGGAAGCGCAGCCGGCAGTAGCGAAGCGGCATCAATCAGGGCAGCACCAGGCACACGCCCCTTGGTAACTGACCAGGCCGCCAGGAAACCCACTGAACCGGCCAGCAAAGCGGTGCCGGCTGCCAAAGACAAACTGGTGCCTAACGCCTGGATGGCTTCATTGCCAACCATAAAGATCGTTGAGAAATTAGCGACCGACAAATTAGGCAGCGCCAAACCACCAGAAACGGTACGCGATAAAGAGGCAGCCAGCATGGAAGCCAGTGGCAGGCCAACAGCGACCAAAGCCGTAAAGCCGAATAACAGGCACACGGGCACATACCAAACGCCCAGACTTGCCTGATTACCGGCAGCTGCCTTGCCCGTGGTTGTTTCATAATCGCGCCCCGCCACTATGGCGCGTTGCGCCCAGTAAGCGGTCATGGCCAGGCATACAAGCACCAGCGACAGCAATGCCGCCCCTGGCGGGTCGATCGGCCAGTCGGCCAAGCGTCGCTCAATAGCAGTGGTCAACATGCCAACGCCCGCTTGCGAACCCAGGGCTGCCGGTACACCGTACTCTTCGATGGCCAGCGTAAATGCCAACAGCAGACTAGCCGCTATGGCCGGGAGCGCCAAAGGTAATGTAACCAACCGGAAGGCGTTCCAGGGTGAAGCACCGCAAACACGGGCAGCCTCGGTCAGACGTGTACCGGCAGCCATCATACTGCGCGAAACGGCAAAGTAAACAATCGGAAAGGCACTGAGCCCCATGATCAGGATCATGCCGGTTTGCGAAAACAGCAGTCCGCCCAGATTGAAGCCAAACAATTGCTGCATATAGCCGTTAGGCTGCAAGGCCAAAATCCAGGAAAGAGCGGCAATATAAGGTGGCAACAAGAAAGGGATCAGAAAAAGCAGGTCCCACAATGCCGGAACAGGGAGCCTGAATTGAGCCCGCAAGGCACCCAATGGAATGCCCAGGCAGGCAGCCACAAGCGCTACCCCTATGCCGGTACCCATTGTGTTTCCAAGCAATGTCAGCGTTGCCGGATCAGAGAAAGTTGAGGAAACGGCCCCAAACGGGTGCTGCCAGGAACCGGCACCCAGGTTGGGGAAGATGGCTTGCAGCACGACGAAACCCATCGGCAAAACGACGAGCACCCCCAGCGCCGCCAGCGTAATAAAAGCGATGACGGAAGCAGATCTCATGGGAGATTAGTGGCGATCGATGAGTGTATTGAAGCGTTGTAGCGTGTCGCTACGTTCAGTACCGGTCTCTGCCTGCTCAGACGGAAGGACATTCAAGTCTTTGAACAAGGGACGACGGGCGCCAACATCGCTACGGGCGGGCATGAGCCATGCATCGGCAACCGTTTTCTGGCCGGCTTCAGACAACACATAATCAATAAATTGACGCGCTTCATCTTGCCGCTTTGAGGACTTGAACACCATCATGGGGCGTGGGGCAATCACGGTTCCGCTGGTTGGAAAAATCACCTTGACGCTCTCGCCTTGAGCGATACTGTTATAAGTAACGTAATCTACACCGCCAAACACGGCGGCTTTGGCACCTTGCAGTACGGGCGTCAACGCCTGGGCGTTAGGCCCGGAAACCACCATACCGTTATTGCGTAACTGTTCAAGCAATGCCCAAGCACCTTTTGGGTCGGCTTGTTGCAGCCCCAAAAGCAAGTCAAGGGTAGCCCCCGACAGGGACGGATCGGGCATCGTCACCTTGTCGCGGTAAGCAGGTGCAAGCAGGTCAACCCAATCTTTGGGCTCGGGCGTGCCACTATTGCTGTTCCAGACAATGCCCAGGGCGGTAATACCCTGCGCAATGTAGTTGTTTGCCTTGAACTGCTCTGGTACATGCACGGCGTTTTTACTGTGATGCGGTGCCAGTAAGCCCCGTTGCTCCATGTTTACAGCCGTATCCCAGGAGGCTGAAATCAGCAGGTCAACACGCGGGTTTGCCGCTTCAGCTTCAAGCCGGGCCATTACTTTTCCGGTGGTGGCTTGGAATACATTGACCTTGATACCTGTTTCACTTTCAAAGCCAGAGGCAAGATTTTTGATCAGGGCGCCGGGACCGGCCGTATAAACAGTTAAAGATTGTTGGGCTTGAGAAGTAGACGCGAATAACGAAATGGCCATGAAAATGCAGCTGGAAACAATGTGCTTGGTTTTGATAGAAGTAAACATTTTATTGGGTATCCTTAAATGGTGCAAGAGAGAGCCGGGTAATGCGACCCA
Organism: Advenella sp. EE-W14; assembly: GCF_012923605.1. Classification (NCBI taxonomy): domain Bacteria; kingdom Pseudomonadati; phylum Pseudomonadota; class Betaproteobacteria; order Burkholderiales; family Alcaligenaceae; genus Advenella; species Advenella sp. EE-W14. The sequence goes on from NZ_JAAVNG010000017.1 coordinate 18,976, forward strand.
GCTCCATATGAGCAATCTGATGGGCGAGAGCCAAAGCCTCTTCGTGGTCATGGGTAACATAAATAGCGGTAATACCCAGTTTCTCCAGCAATGTGCCGATTTCCCGGCACAGTACTTCGCGAAGGTTGCGATCCAGGTTGGACAGAGGTTCGTCGAACAACAACACACGCGGTTGTGCCACAATGGCACGTGCCAAGGCGACGCGTTGTTGTTGGCCGCCGGAAAGCTGTGCGGGCCTGCGCCCGGCATGCTCATCCAGTCCAACCATGGCCAGGGCATCGCGCACTTTGCGCTCCCGCTCTGCGCGAACCACGCGACGCATTCGCAACGGAAAACTCACGTTATCCTGAACGGTCATGTGCGGCCATAGGGCATAGTCCTGGAATACCATGCCCAAACCCCGGTTCTCAGGTGGTTCAAAGTGAGTTCCGTTACACATGACCTGGTCATCAAACTGAATGATGCCTGATTGCGGGTGCAGCAGTCCGGCTACCGCTTTAAGCAAGGTGCTTTTGCCACAGCCCGACGGTCCCAACAAGGCGGTAATCGTGCCCGCTGGTACGGTCAGGTCCACATCATCCAGTACAACCCGGTCGCTAAACGCATGACGCAGGCCACGTAGAGTCAGGGTCGTGCCCTGTTTGCCTGAGGTCTTCATCAGAAGCGATGGCGCATGCCAAGTTGCAGGCCGAACTGGTTATGGCCAGGTTTAACGTTGGCGCCATAGTTACCCCCTGCAACGCTCAGCGAAGAGCCGTGCTTATTGATAGCGTAAGCACCTAGCGCATACAGCGTTGTGCGTTTGGACAGGTCGTATTCTCCGCCCAGTACAAACAGGGTGGGCTTCTGGTCTTTGCCAGCCCCTTGCAGGGCGGGGCACATGGCGTTGTTCAGGTTGTCGCAAACGGTACCATTAACATGATAAACAGCCAGCGAAAGACGGACGGGCTTACTGGGACGGTACTGCACGCCTGCCCAATACATATCACTGCGCAGGTCTTGATGCGTCAGGCGTTGTTTCAACCAGCGATAACCGCCGTATACACTGACATTGTCAAATTTGTATGAAGCGCCTGCAACGATACGGTCTTCACGGTTGCTGCTGTTAGCCCCCGCTTTGGGTGCATTGGCATGCTTGCGATGGTAAAGCACCGCTGCATCCAGCGGGCCGTTGGCATAGCGCAAACCCAGGCCAAACATGCGACCCAGCTTTCGATCGGTCAAAGATTGCTCGTTGTTCCAACCCGTGCTGTAGTAGGCCCCAACATTAATGTTGCCAAATTTGCCAACATATTTTATGGAGTTGTCCATACGGTCGGAGAAAGCAGGATCAGCACGCTTGCCCGAAAAATTGGCATTGCCGAACGGATTGTATTTGCTCATCCAGTCGATCATCAGCGTATTGTGTCGGCCTAATGAAACCTGCCCCCACTCTTTATCGGCCAGGCCAACGTAAGCCTGGCGACCGAACAAGCGACCGCCCTGTAGCGATTTGCCGTTAGTCATATCGAAGCCTGATTCAAGTACAAAAACGGCCTTGAGTCTGTCACCCAGGTTTTCACTGCCTTTAATCCCCCAGCGTGAACCACTCAGGTTGCCAGAGCTAAGGCGGAATTTTCTGCTATCACCGGGGTCATTGCTCAGGTACTGCATGCCGGTATCAAGAATACCGTACAGCTGAACGTTAGACGAAGTTTGTGCTTGGGAAATTGCGGGGGCCAGAAGTAACAGGGCGCAAGAAAGCCCCTTGCCCACTTTGGGAAAAGAAAAATGCATGATAAAAGTTGTCCTCTTTGGGATTTAATCTGAGCCGTCAGTATAGTCAGCACGCATGACAAAAGCGTGACATTGACAGGGGGTCAAATTTGAGAAGAGGACAGCATTTATTGATGCCTTTGAGACGAAACACTATTACCAGGATAATACTACCCCTATTTCCTGGCAACCCACCAGCCCAAAGGTTACTATTCACAGGGTCAGTTCACTTCTTATAACCCCGGTAAATTAATTTAATACTTACCCTTGCGTAAGTCCCAATTTGGGACTAAAATTAAAAAAAATGAAAATCATTGCCATCAGTTATCTAAAAGCGTTCTGGGAGCAGCACCCTGATGCAGAACAATCCTTATTAGCGTGGCTTGATGAAGCCAAACAAGCCAATTGGACTAGTCCCGCTGATATAAAAAAACAGTTTCGTAATGCGAGCATTCTTAAAAATCGCAGGGTTGTTTTTAATATCAAAGGTAACGATTACCGACTAATAACCGCTATTGCATACCAATTTGGCGCTATTTACATCAAATTTATAGGCACACATAAGCAATACGATGCCATTGATGCCAACACAGTTGACATGGAGTAAGCAAATGAAAATTCGTCCCATTCATACCGATAGCGAATACCGTGCGGCACTCAAGGAAGTATCCGTACTATTCGATAATGAGCCCGAACCAGGTTCGCCTCAAGGTGACGCATTTGAAGTCATGATTACCCTGATAGAAGCCTATGAAGCGAAGCACTTCCCCATAGACCTGCCTAACCCTATTGATGCAATCAAGTTCCGCATGGAACAATCAGGCCTGACTGCTGCAGACCTGGCTCCTGCCATTGGAAGAAAAAATCGTGTTTATGAAGTACTGAATGGTAAACGCGCACTGACGTTACCAATGATCTGGAAGCTGCATAACATGTTCGGCATCCCGGCAGAAAGCCTGATAAAACCTATGCCTCGCTCATAGAAATTGATTCGCAAATCAGGATTTTGGGCTTGTGAAATATTTCAATGCTGAATCCCCCAGCGCCGGATAGTGACCCGTTCCAAAGTTTTAAAAACCAGCCCTTCCACCAGCAGGCCCAGAATAATCACCATCGCCAGACCGGCAAAGACCTTATCGGTATTCAGTTCATTACGGTTCTGGAAGATATACCAGCCCAGCCCCCCTTCCCCTGAAGATGCCCCAAACACCAGTTCGGCCGCAATCAGGGTACGCCAGGCAAAGGCCCAGCCTACTTTCAGGCCCGACAAAATGGAAGGCAAGGCAGCAGGAATAAGGATATGCACCACATAGCCAATGCCACTCAAGCCATAATTGCGCCCGGCCATGCGCAAGGTGGCAGGCACCCCCTGAAAACCCGAAAACGTATTCAGGGCCAGCGGCCACAACACGGAATGCACCAACACAAAAATCAGGCTGCCATTACCCAGGCCAAACCACATCAAGGCCAAAGGTAACAGGGCAATCGCCGGCAAGGGGTTGAACATGGCGGTAAAGGTGGACAGGATATCGCGCCCCAGCTGGGTTGAAACGGCTACAGTGGTTAGCACAAAGGCCAGCACAATCCCAAGGGCATAACCCTGCAATAGCACCCCTAGCGAGACACTGACTCGGTCAAGCAATTCCCCGTTGGCAATTCCTGCTACAAAAGCATCAAACGTTTGTAAAAACGTCGGTAACAGCAAATCATTATCGGTAACACGGGCAGCCACTTCCCAAACCAGCGCAAGCACCAGAAGAATGCAGGTTTTACGGATGCCATCAATACGCCACAGCCTTTGTGCCAAAGACAGTTTTTTCTCCAGCGCAATATGATCACTTACTTCATGATTAAAGGGTTTAAGATCAATCTCATATTCGGGACGAACAGGATGTTCACCCGGAATAACGCCATTGACGGCATGGGATAAGGTACTCATAAAACTATGCCTGTTCGTTGAATAATAAATGATGGATGCGCTGGGCAGTTGCCTGGAACTCACGACTGCCCGCACTATCCAGGGAAAACTGATGGCTGTTGATTTCCGCCTTGACCCTGCCTGGATGCGGTGACAGCAACAGGATACGGTTACCCAATACCAAGGCCTCCTCAATTGAATGCGTCACAAACATCAGGGTAAATTTGGTGTCTTCCCACAAGGCCAGCAACTCCTCTTGCATTTTGCGACGGGTCAGGGCATCCAGTGCGGCAAAAGGCTCGTCCATCAGCAGGATTTTGGGCTCCATGGCCATCGCGCGGGCAATGGACACACGCTGCTTCATGCCGCCCGACAAGGTATGCGGATAAGCATTGAAAAAGCGGCTTAGCCCCACTTTGTGCAAATAATGCTCAGCCCGCTCAGACGCTTCTTTTTTCCCCAGGGTACGGGAAGCCTGCAGGGCAAACATGACATTTTGCTTGACGGTCTTCCATGGTGCCAGCTGGTCAAACTCCTGAAACACCACGACCCGGTCAGGACCTGCCTTGCGAACCACCTGGCCGTCCAGTTCAATCGAGCCGGAACGGGGCGGTAAAAACCCCGCGACCGATTTCAGCAAACTGGATTTTCCACAACCTGAAGGACCCAGCAAAATAAAGCGGTCAGCGCCATACACATTGAAACTCACATCATGGGTGGCGCGCACAATGCTTTTGTCGGTTGCATATTCCAGATGAACATTCTTGACAGCCAGCAGGGGTTCCACCGTAGGCCATGATGGTAGTTTCGGGCTCACCTCAACACCGTCAGCCACTGCTGCCAATAAGCCGTTATCCACAAAATCCGTTCGTGCCTGAAAGGCCAGGCTAAGACCGTGACTCATTATGCTCAGCTCCCCGACGCGTTGTGTGCATCGTCAAAGAAATAATCCTTGGCCGAGGCGGGCTTGTTCTTGATGGCACCGACACGATGCATGAAATCAGCCAGGGTAAACGTATTTTGTGGTGTCAATTTGACCTCAATGTCAGGACTCTTGATAATTGCGAGCAATTGATCACGGTCTATATTGCTCTTATTGACTCTCAGATAAGCGTCTGCCGCACCTTCAGGATTGTTTTTAATATATTGGGCGGCTTCATCCAGCGCGGCAATAAAAACCTGATAGGTTTTGGGGTTTTCCGCACGGTACTTTTCTGTGGCATACAAAACGGTTGCAGTGGAAGGCCCACCCAGTACATCATACGCCTCCAGCACCACATGGGCATTGGGGTTACCGGCCAGCTCCTGGTCCTGGAAAGGTGGGGTCGCAAAGTGTGCGTTGATTTCCGTACCCTCTTTCAGAATGGCAGCTGTTGCCTCGGGATGCGGAACAGTGACCGACAGCCTGTCCAGCTTTTTATAGTTTTCTTCGCCCCACAGCTTGGCAGAAGCCAGCTGCAAAATGCGTGACTGCACCGAGACACCGGCATTGGGCAAGGCAATACGGTCTTTTTCCGTGAAATCGGCAATCGTTTTCACATTGGGATTGGTGCTAATCAGCTTATAGGGATAATTCCCCAAAGAAGCCACACCACGTACATTGTGTTTGCCTTTGGTTTTATCCCAAATGGTTAGCAAAGGGGCAACACCGGCACCGGCAATATCAATCGAATTCGACAGCAAGGCATCATTGATGGCAGCGCCACCGGACAGCTTGACCCATTCCGGCCTGATTTCCAGACCCTGTTCCTTGCCATGCTTTTCAATCAGCTTCTGGTCTTGTGCCACATGCAACAACAAATAAATAATGCCATGCTGTTCGGCAATACGGATCTGGCCTTCGGCATGAGCCGGGGCAAAAGACGTGATGCTGAACAGCGTCAGGATTGAAGCCAACAACCGTTTTTTTGAATTTTTCAAAAACATATTCCCATCCTTAAATTTTAATATTGAATTATTATTTCTTCATTCAGGCGGCTACTGGCCGGGTCCCTTCAACCGTGGTGCGGTACAGTTTTCGTGGTAAATGGTCAGGTGTACCTGCCGCCAGGTGAATCACGGAACGGTTATCCCAGAACACCAGATCGTTATCCTGCCATTGATGGATATAAACATTCTCGGGCTTGACGCTATGCGCAAACAACTGCGCCAGCAAGTCATCACTTTCATCCTGTGGCAGACCAATAATGCGTGAGGTGAAGTTTTCATTCACAAAAAGCGTATTCAAACCTGTCTCAGGATGACGGGTCACCACCGGATGCACGACTGGTTTAACTTCTTCAAGCTGTGCTTGCGTAAGATTGGGCCGCCATGGCGAGCGGGCCTGCAACTCGGCATATTTCTTGATATAAGTGTGCTCAGCCTGTTTGCCTTCAATCGCATTTTTCAGGTGTGTCGGCAAGGTTTGCCAGGCCAGATGCATATCGGCAAAGTGCGTATCGCCCCCTTCAGCCGGTAATTGACGCGCATACAACAATGAGCCCAGGCTGGGAATTTCCTTGTACGATAAATCCGAGTGCCAGAACGCCCCGGCATCACCCAGACCAATCGGCTTATCATTTTCTTTTATATTTGAAATAGTTAAGACTTCAGGATATCCTGGCAACTGGAACTGCTTCAGAACATGAATTTGCAAAGGACCAAACAAACGGCTGAATTCAATATGCTGCTCTGGCGTAATGTCCTGGTCACGGAAAACCAATACATGATGCGACAACAAAGCCTGTTTTATCCGTAAAAAATCATTTTCATTCAATACCCTGCCAAGATCAATATTTACAATTTCAGCCCCCAGGACAGGCAATGAATTTATCTTGAATGATTGTTCGGTTGTAAAATTGGTCAGGTCGTGAATGGTTTGTAAAGAAGCTGCCATGATAAAAACCCATATTTATTAAGATATGTTTACAACTATAAATAAGGTTTACTGGCAGACAAAATACAAGAAAGTCATTTAGATATTTTGGTATTAGCTTATGTTTTACTGTAATTAAATAATTATTTTTATTTAATATATTAAACTTAAATTATTCAGGGCAATTACCCGCCTTGCGAAAACCGGCTGTCCTGGCTTCTTTCCCAGTTTTACATACTACCGTAAAAAACCTCTTGCAGTGTCTTAAATTACTTGATCACTGCAGCATTAGAAACCTCATCTTCCACCCTAAAATGGCGCAGATCATCACAAACTGCGCCATTTTCCTGTTTAAATCTGGCGCAATTTAATAAATTGCGCCATAATTGCGCCATATAAATCCAGAATGGCGCCACAACACTATGTCATCCACAACAGATTTACTGAACAGCATCCGGGTATCCCCGAACGGATTGTCGCTGGCCGAACTGCTGACCATACACCCTGATATTGCCAGGCGAACAGCACAGCGTTTGATCGCAAAGCTGATCGATAGCGGCCAAATCACTGCAACAGGTAAAAGTCGGGCCCGTCGCTATTTCTATGCTGATACCCAGGCTGACAACAGTGTACTAATCACTAAAACAGATCGCTTCCCGCCTTTTATTCCCCTGTCTGCCGACAGCCAGGACATCCTTGCCTATATTGATCAGCCTGAGGAAGCACGCAAACCGGTAGGATATCAGCGGGATTTTCTGGACGCTTACCGCCCGAATGAAACCTGGTATTTGTCTGAGCCGCTACGTCGCCAATTACAAAAAATGGGCAGAACCACTGACGCTGACAAACCAGCGGGCACCTACAGCCGCGCCATTCTCAATAGATTACTGATCGACTTGTCATGGGCCTCAAGCCATCTGGAAGGCAATACTTACTCCCGACTTGACACACGCGAACTCATTGAACATGGCAAGGCCGCACGGGGCAAGGCTGCCATTGAGACGCAAATGATCCTGAATCATAAGACGGCGATTGAACTTCTCGTGGACAACATCGACAGCGCAAGGCTCAACCACTACACGTTAATGAATTTGCACAGTGCTTTGGCAGAAAACTTGCTGCCCAATCCTGCTAATGAAGGACGAATTCGCCAACATGCTGTCGATATCGGCAAAAGCGTTTATCGTCCGCTATCGATACCACAACAGATCGAAGATATGCTGGAAGAGCTTCTGGGCAAAGCCAATCAGATTAAAGACCCGTTTGAGCAATCCTTTTTCATGATGGTGCATTTACCCTACCTGCAACCCTTTGCCGACATCAACAAACGCACCTCACGGTTAGCCGCGAATTTGCCGCTGTTTCACGCAAACCTTTGTCCGCTGACTTTTCTGGATGTGCCTGAGCAAGCGTACAGCCGGGCCACCCTCGGCGTATACGAAATGACCCGCGTGGAACTGCTGCGTGACCTTTACGTTTGGGCCTACGAACGCTCTACACAGGAATATCTGGCGATCAAACAAGACCTGGCGGAACCCGACCCTCTTCGTTTGGCCTGGCGTGATTTAATCAAGCAGACCATCCGCGAAGTCATCACACATCCAGAACTTGAACCACTCTCCTGCATTCACCAAGCCGTGGCAAAACATGTGCCTGAAGATGAACAGGCAAGTGTCCAGGCACTGGCGGTCGAAGAGCTCCGCAGGATGCATGAGGGCGTGCTGGCGCGCTACGGTTTACGACCTTCCGAATACACAGCCTGGAAGACGGTCCACGGGCATTAACAAGCACAGAAGGCATAGTTATTTAGGGCAATTACCCGCCTTGCGAAAACCGGCTGCCCGGGCTTCTTTTTCGGTTTTAAAAGGCTGCACATTTTTAGGGCTCATCGCGGTATAGCCCGGGCAGTTGGATAAATGGTAAACCTTGGAGTTTTTGTTACCCCGCACGTCACCGTTTCCCACTTTAGGGCCTGTCTGGCTGGCAGCCCGCGCGGTTGTCTGCCCCTTGCGCCAAAGCCATGGCGCAACCGGATTGGCATCGGACCACAAGCCCTTGCGCGCCTTTTTGGCCTGGCTTTGCACGTCATACAGGCTTTTATCCTTGGCATAACTGTCATACACCCAGGCCATACCACGGCGCAGCTGCTCAACATTGGCATCCACGCCATTACAGTTCACCCGGCCCACGACACGGCCATAACGGTCGATATCCTGCACCTGTACCACGGCATTCTGGCCACCGCATATCTGGATTAAAGATTCTTTTGAGCGCTGCCCGAAAGCCTGTTTACTTTCCGGCGCATCAATCTCACCCAGGCGGATGCGTTTTTGGGTTTTATCATTTTGCAGAATGGTAAGGGTATCGCCATCGGCAATACTAACCACCTTGCCTTTCAGTTGTGAGGCCTGTGCCTGCCCTGCCAATGTATTCAATACAAGCGCGAATACAATCAAACTTTTTTTCATCTGTTGCTACTATTTTCCAGCTAAAGGGCCACCACTTATACCACAATTAATTCCCGCTGGGCTCCGTTTTCTTTCTGGCCTCCAGCAGCGCCAGCACGGCTCGCTGTTTGCGCATCTGGCACAAACGGATCACCTCACGTTTTTGCGGGTCGGAATAGGTCTGCCAGTTAAAACGCTCTTCACGGCTGCGAAAACAGCCTTTACAGTACCCCCTTGCATTGGCTTCACACACACCAATGCAAGGGCTGGGAATTTCAAAGAACTCCAGTTGTTCCATATTAATTACAAACCACCCTGTGTCAATGTCATCGGGTCAAGCAGGCGTAGCAGCTCATCCCGCGGGATATCGGTTTGCTCTGCCGCCACATCCACAATCGGGCGACCTTCCTTATAAGCCTGTTTGGCAATTTCAGCCGCTTTCAAATAGCCAATAACCGGGTTCAGCGCCGTTACCAGAATCGGGTTACGGGCCAGGGCTTCTTCCAGACGGGCCTCATTCACCTTGAACGTTTTAATGCTTTTATCTGCCAGCAAGACGGTAATATTGGCCAGAATTTCAATGCTGTTGAGCAGATTGTTGGCAATCATGGGCAGCATCACGTTCAATTCAAAATTGCCAGCCTGACCGCCAATGGTAATGGCTGCGTCATTACCAATCACCTGGGCCGCCACCATGGCTGCCGCTTCAGGAATTACCGGATTCACCTTGCCCGGCATGATGGAAGAACCCGGCTGCAAGGCTTCCAGCTCGATCTCACCCAAACCGGCCAGTGGCCCGGAGTTCATCCAGCGCAGGTCATTGGCAATTTTCATGATGGATACCGCAGTTGTTTTTAACTGCCCTGACAGTGAAACGGCAATATCCTGTGAACCGATATGGGTAAAAAAGCTTTCTGCCGGTGTAAAGGTAAGTCCGGTTATTTCACTTAATTGACGGGCAAACTCGGCGGCAAAAGCCGGATCGGCATTAATACCTGTACCCACTGCCGTACCACCCTGTGCCAGACTGCGCAGCAATGGCCGGGTGGCTTTCAACTGGCTGATATTCTGTTCAATTTGCACCGCCCAGCCTGTCAGGCTTTGGCTCAGGCGCACCGGCATGGCATCCATTAAATGGGTACGGCCGGTTTTTACATACTGGTCTACCGTTGCGGCTTTCTCACGAATGGTCTTGGCCAAGTGGGCAAGCGAAGGCAATAGTTTTTTATCCAGCTCTATGGCCGCACTGATATGAATGCTACTGGGGATGATGTCATTACTGCTTTGCCCGAAATTGATATGATCGTTGGGGCTGACTTTGCTTTCATAGATTTGTGTTGCCAGCGTTGCCAATACCTCGTTAGCATTCATATTGGTGCTGGTGCCTGAACCGGTCTGGTAGACATCAATGGGAAAATGCACCATGAAATTGTCACTGGCCAGCAGTTCATTGGCTGCCGTCACAATCGCCTTTCCCATTGGCTCGGGTATATGGCCCAATTTAGCGTTAGCCTTGGCCGCGGCCGCCTTGGCGGTTAGCAAGGCAGCAATAAACGCTTTCGGCAAACGTTGCCCGCTCACCGGGAAATTGTTAATGGCCCGTTGCGTTTGTGCCCCATAAAGCGCCTCTTCTGGCACTTCAAGTTCACCCATGCTGTCCCGTTCAATGCGAATTGTCATTTCAGATTCCTTAATTATTTCAGGCAGATGCTTATAATTATACGCGTTACAAGCCAATTTCATTGAACATCCCCAAATACACCCCGGCCTTTTCCGCCAAGGGTTTAGGATAGGCCCGCGATGAGGACGGCATTCGGTAAAAACGCATTTTCCGTGTCTGCCACAAAAACTCAACAAACCCGCCAACGGCAGGCGCGGCAGGAATACCGGGCAGAATGGAAAGCAAGGTATCGCTCGCTTTCTGCCCCGTGGTCACAATGGCATGGCAGTGCGGCAAGCGTTCCAGCAAGGCCGCGATATCCATGGTTTGCACAATTTGCAGATGTTTATCTGAAGCATTTTCTTTCAGGCGTATTACCTGCTTCGCGGTATCACTGATGGCAATCCCCTTTTCCTGCAGAAACTGGCGAATTTTGTCTTCTTCATAACCGTTTTTTTGGGGCGTCAGGAAATAATCGCGTTCGTTGAAAAAGCATAAACCCATGATACGCCACATATCATTATTCAAATTAGGATAGTAAAAATCCATCTTCCAGCGATGCCGGCCCGGCGGAAAACTGCCCAGCATTAACAAACGGGCGTTTTCGGGTGCAAAGGCAGGCAAAGGGTGTGTTTCTGGTAAAAGTTCTGGCTGCGTCATGGCTTACATCTTCAGGTTTTTCTATGCAAAAATGCATATTTTTCAATAAGACTATGACTGTACTGGAATTATGGTTTTATTTCCTTTAGATTGCATCTTGTACGCATCTTGCCCAACGTTAAAGCCCGGGCGAACAGCGCTGCAAACCCAGTGATACACTACCATAAACAGTCACACAGGCAGATGCCCAGGAGAGATCCATGCAAACCAAACTTCATTATATTTACGACCCGCTGTGCGGCTGGTGTTATGCGGCAGAAAGCCTGCTGGAAACCGCCATTGCATCAGGCAGTGGCCTGTATGAACTTGAGTTGCATGCCGGTGGCCTGTTTCAGCGCATGCACATTCCTGCTGGCAAGCGCGACATGATCCGGCAATCCGATGCCCGTATCAGCCAAATGACGGGGCAAATTTTTGGTGATGCCTACCTTAAGGGGCTGCTGGATAACCCGCAAACCATTTTTGATTCCCTGCCCCCCCATTGCCGCCATCCTGGCCGCGGAAAAATTGCAGAAAAACCATGCGCCTTTCATGCTCAAGGCCATTCAGCATGCGCATTACCGTGACGGGAAACATATTGTCCAGGCGGACGTACTGGCCGATATTGCCGAAGCCATCGGGCTGGACCGCCATGAATTTGCCATGAGTTATGAAGAAGTGCTGTCCGGCCCAGTCCAAAGCCATATTGATGACACCTTAAGGCTTATGCATCATGCCGGTGCCAACGGTTTTCCGGCATTCGTACTGCAAAAAGGCGATAAGCTGGAAAAACTGGATCATACCCGCTACTACGGCCAGCCCGAAATGTTCAGAGAACTCATACAAAACAAGTTTGAAACACCGCCAGCATAACAGCCAGCTGTATTTAAGCCAGAAGATATATTCTGCTCCGGTCACCCTCCCAACTTGGATACAGCCAGCTGTGGCAGGTTTTCCTTGGGCTCTACATCTTGAATCATATGCTGGTGCACTACGCAAACTACCCCGGTTCTCTTTCGTCTGGCTCCTAGCTGACTCCTGGAATTGGGGCTTTCTGGAGCTCCAACGGCAAAGATCAAGCTGAAGCCCACAAAGCACCCCCACTGTCAAGAAACTCTGCTCGCAGTTCATGGAAGACCACTCCAAAGTACATAACAAACCCAGCACGCAGAAATCATATCAATATCAAATCGACACCTTCATCGTACCGGCCTTCGGTATCAAGAAGGCGCATGAAGTTACACGCCACGATATTACCGCATTGATGAAACGCATGAAGAGATCCCCTCTACAGGCGAATCGCATCCTGTCCTGCCTGCGAAAAATGTTCAACCTGGCAGAATTATGGGGATACCGCCCTGACGATTCAAACCCTTGTCGCCATGTGCCCAAGTACCCAGAAAAAGGCTCGACCCACCTTATCACAGACGACCAAATAGTCAAATTGTTTGCCTCTCTGGATAAGGCCGACACGATGTTGAACAAGCCAATGGCAATACCCAATTCGACAAAGCCGACCTGCATCGTACTGGGCAGCAACGGCAACGGGGCGGGCACCGCCATGATATACAGATGGCTGACCAGATGAGCAGTGGATACTTGGGCCAGCAACCCGTTGGACGACGGCTTCATGCATGATCCCCGTTAGCCATAATTCATAGCGATCAGCGACACAGTGCGCGCAGAACGTTCGCCAGCTTCTTGACGGCGATTTCCATTTCATGGGGAGCGTAGGCGGCGAACCCCATGAGAAAGCCAGACTTATGCCGACTCGACGCATGGAGCGACGTCAGCCCCAATAAGTCGATTCCAGCCCGACGCGCAGAATCCACTGCCTCGTTTTCGGGGATGTCCCGGATGAACACGCAGGGCATCTGCATACCTCCGGCGGGCACTCGTGGTTCCACGAATTCGGCCAGATGCTGGCGCACCAGCCGCGCCAGCACGTCGCGCCGTTCGGCATAAACAGCACGCATGATGCGCACATGCGCACCGAAGTGGCCGCCTTCAATGAAACGCGCCAGTGTAAGCTGCGGAATAGGCGCGCTGTGTCCGTCCAGCAGAGTGCGGGCTACGATCATGGGTGCTACCAGCGGCGACGGTAGCACCATGTAGCCAATGCGTAGGCCGGGGAAGAGTGATTTGGTGAAGGTGCCGATGTAGATCGTCCGCTCATGCGAATCTAATCCCTGCACGCAGGCGGTGGGTTTGCCTGCGTAATGAAACTCGCTATCGTAGTCGTCTTCGATGATCCAGCTCTGATATTGCCGAGCCCATTCAATGACAGCCAGACGCCGATCCAGCGCCAATGTTGCCCCCGTTGGGAACTGGTGCGACGGCGTCAGGAACACTGCCTTGACTGAATCACTGAAGGTCTTCGCCGCATGATTCAGATGCTCCACCTGCATCCCATTAGCATCGAGTGGCACGGGCACGCACTCCAGACCAGCAGCGTCGAACGCTTTGCGCGCTCCTTGATATACCGGGTCTTCAATAAAAATTCTGTCGCCAGGATCGAGCAGCACGTTGGCGCATAACGTCATAGCTTGTTGCGAACTGGTCAGCACCAGTACCCGCTCGGGTGTGGCATGCGCCCCGCGTTCAAGACTGACGTAATCCGCAATGGCGCGCCGCAATGGTTCGAGCCCTTGCGGATCGCTGTGTGTCAAAACCTGAGTCCCATATTCCTTAAACACCTGCCGCTCCAGACGTTCCCAAATCTGGAGGGGAAAGTTGCGCGTCTCCGGTACGCCTGGAGCGAATGGACGTGGAGCCAGAAAGTCGCGGAGGCCGCCCCCCTGGAACATAGTGCCACCGCGTTGGCTGAGGGCCAGCGTTTCATTGCGCGTTCCCGTACGCCGCATCGCACTACGCCTTGGGAGACGTTTTGCCCGCTCCGATACAAAGCTGCCGCTGCCAACACGCCGCTCAATGAAGCCTTCCGCATGCAACTGGCTATAGGCCGACTCGACCGTATCGCGGGAAACGTCCAGCGATTTCGCCAGAACACGCGAGGCGGGCAACGGCTTACCGACGCCAAGCGTGCCATCAAGGATCAGTTGTCGGATGCCACGCTGTATGCGCGCATACAGCGGTAAAGCGCTCTGCATAGGATCGCTGATCCAGGCTTTGACGGACTCTAGTTGGGCATGTTTGAACAATTGGTCTGTATCACTTCAAAAAAATGGTAGGGAACATCCATCCATTTTAAGGCTATAAATGCGTTTATCAACTCTATCCGTTAAATTTTTTTAGGAACCACTGTCAGACTATGCCATCCGTCCCCTCATCTTCATCCGTTCGTTGGAGTGATCTTACCCATCCCGTTGTAGCCGGTCTGATATCGGTCATCGTCAACTACGGCGGTACGTTTATCTTGATATTCCAGGCCGCTAAGGTGGCTGGTCTCAGCCCAGAACTGACGGCGTCATGGGTGTGGTCAATTTCCATCGGCGTGGGCTTGACAGGGATCATTTTGAGCTGGATTTCCCGCGAACCGATCATCACGGCCTGGTCCACACCAGCGGCGGCCTTTCTCGTCACAGCACTGGCGACTACGCCTTACGCAGAGGCAGTCGGTGCCTACCTGATCTCAGCCGCAGCCTTTGTGATGCTCGGGCTGTCGAGCTGGTTCGAGCGCGTTATCCGCCTGATTCCCCCTGGCGTGGCGGCTGGGCTGCTGGCAGGCATCTTGCTCCAGTTCGGTATCGGGGCTTTCAGCGGCATGAGCATAGACCCATTGCTCGCGGGACTCTTAATCGTCGCCTATGTAGTGCTTAAGCGTTTCACCGCACGCTATGCGGTGGTGGGTATTCTGGTGTTGGGACTGGCGTTCCTGCTTATTCAGGATCGCGTCGATCTATCGGGGCTGACCTTAAAGCTGGCCTCACCTGTTTTTACCATGCCTGAGTTTTCGCTAAACGCTTTGCTGAGCGTGGCGTTACCACTGTTCCTAATCACCCTGACCGGGCAATACATGCCAGGCATGCTGGTGCTGCGCAACGACGGATTCAGAAGCAGCGCGAACCCTATCGTGACGGTCACCGGCCTCGGCTCCCTGCTGATGGCACCTTTTGGTTCACACGCCTTCAATATCGCCGCCATCACGGCTGCTATCTGTACCGGTCGGGAAGCGCACGAAAACCCGGACAAGCGTTGGATCGCCGGTATTGCTGCTGGCGTGTTCTACATCCTGGTCGGTGTGTTCGGGGTGACGCTGGCTGCTGTATTTATGGCTTTCCCAGCAACCTTTATTACTACGCTGGCGGGCTTGGCCTTGCTGGGCACCATCGGCAGTAGCCTTGCCAGCGCCATGGCTGATGCCAAGGCTCGCGAAGCGTCGCTGATTACATTCCTTGCAGCCGCCGCCAACATCACCCTGCTGGGTATTGGTGGCGCGTTCTGGGGCTTGGTGATCGGCTTGGTCGCTTATGCGATGCTTAATGGCCAGTTGCCACAACGAGAACCAAAGTCAGTCATGACTTCAACACCTGCCCATAAAGAGGTGAACTAATGCCAGTACCTTCCCACACGCAGACTCATCACGACCAACACGGTCGGTATCCAGAAGCCGTTACTGTTGAAGACTTCCGGCGAAACCTGTCGGGAGTGCAAGCGCGTATCGAGACGGCTTGCCGTCGTGTTGGCCGTGATCCGGCAGCGGTGCGCTTGTTGCCCGTCAGCAAAACCAAGCCCGAAACCAGTCTGCGTATGGCTCATGTGGCTGGCTGCCGAATGCTGGGCGAAAACAAGGTACAGGAAGCCTATCGCAAGTGGGAGGCCATGCAAGACTTGACCGACTTGCACTGGTCGGTCATTGGCCACCTGCAAACCAACAAGGCCAAGCTGGTGGCGCGCTTCGCCTCCGAATTCCAGGCACTGGACAGCCTACGCGTGGCCGAGGCACTGGATCGCCGACTGCAAGTCGAAGGACGCTCGCTAGATGTGTTCGTGCAGGTCAACACTTCCGGTGAAGCTAGCAAATACGGTTTGGCTCCCGAGGAAGTGCAGGGTTTCATCCAGGCGCTGCCTGCGTTCTCGGCGTTGCGTGTGCGCGGTCTGATGACGCTTGCGCTGTTCTCCGGCGAGGCCGAGCGGGTGCGCCAGTGTTTCGTGCTGCTGCGCACCTTACGTGATCGGCTGCGGCAGAGTGCGCCCACCGACATCGACCTGAATGAGTTATCAATGGGCATGTCTGGCGATTTCGAGATCGCTATTGAGGAAGGTTCCACCGTGGTGCGCATCGGACAGGCCATCTTCGGTGCCCGCGCCTTGCCAGACAACCACTACTGGCCGGGTGAAACACCAGGGGGACTGCTATGACCGAAGAAGCTTTTTTCTGCAATTCGGGCGCAGAGGCCAACGAAACCGCCCTTAAGCTGGCGAGACTTCACGGTCACCGCAATCAGGTAGCGGAGCCGAAAATTCTAGTAATGGAGAATAGTTTTCATGGCCGCACCATCGCGACGCTTTCCGCCAGCGGAAATCCCAGTAAGCAACAAGGCTTTGAGGCGGTGCGCCAGGTGGCAGCCGAGGAGTCCGACATTGTGGCCGTACTGATCGAGCCGGTACAGGGTGAAGGTGGAGTTCGGGTTGCGAACACCGACTACCTGCGCGAACTTCGTATGCTTTGCGACCAACATGGCTGGCTGCTAATGCTCGACGAAATTCAGGCCGGAATGGGTCGCACCGGCGCTTGGTTCGGACACCAGCACGCGGGTATCACACCGGACGTGATGACCCTGGCGAAGGCCTTGGGCAATGGTTTTCCCATTGGTGCTCGTATGGCGCGTGGTACGGCGGCTGACTTGTTCTCTCCCGGACAGCATGGCTCGACCTTCGGCGGCAATCCGCTGGTTTGCGATGAGATGCAGATCGACGACATCGTGGCGCGTATCGCTCACTTGCTATCGCCGAGCGTGGCAAACAATGCAGTAACGGCTGAGACGGCAGCACAGACGGAACCGGTGATATGACGCAGAAAACCAAATACAATCAGCCTGACGCTGAAGGCTTCTTTGGTCGCTTTGGCGGAAGCTTCATCAGCGAAACACTATCGCGGGCTGTTGAGGAACTGCAAGCTGCCTACCAGCGCTATCACGACGATCCTGCTTTCATTGCCGAGTTCAAGGAAGAGCTGGCTGATTACGTTGGCCGTCCCTCTCCGGTGTACTACGCCCGGCGTCTCAGCGAGAAAACGGGTGGCGCACACATCTTCCTCAAGCGTGAAGACCTTAACCACACCGGTGCTCACAAGATCAATAACGTAATCGGCCAGGCGATGCTGGCCAGACGTATGAGCAAGCGGCGCATCATCGCCGAGACCGGTGCCGGCCAGCATGGCGTTGCCACCGCGACGATCTGCGCCCGCTACGGCCTGGAATGCGTGATTTATATGGGCAGTGAGGACATTCAGCGGCAGCATCCCAATGTCCAGCGTATGGCGCTGCTGGGTGCGACGGTGATGCCGGTTACTTCCGGCTCGCGCACACTGAAGGACGCCATGAACGACGCGATCCGCGATTGGATCACGAACGTCGATCACACCTTCTATCTGATTGGCTCGGTAGCCGGTATGCACCCGTACCCGACAATGGTGCGGAACTTCCAGACCGTAATCGACAAGGAATGCCTAGTTCAGATACCCGTGTTGTTCAAACGTTTGGGTATAACAAAACAGCACCCTGATGCCGTCATCGCTTGCGTCGGTGGCGGCAGTAACGCCATCGGCATTTTCCATCCGTACATCGAACACGAGGCGGTACGCCTAATCGGCGTCGAGGCGGCTGGGCTGGGGCTGGATACCGGCCAGCATGCAGCGTCAATCCAACGCGGCAGCCCTGGAGTATTGCACGGCAACCGTTCGCTCATCCTCCAAGATGATAAGGGTCAAATACAGGAAACTCACAGCATCAGCGCCGGGCTGGACTATCCCGGTGTCGGGCCTGAGCACGCTTGGCTGCATGAAACTGGCCGCGCCGAATACGTCGGTGCCACCGACGACGAGGCGCTGCATGCTTTCCATCATCTCAGCCGCGTGGAGGGCATTATCCCCGTACTTGAGGCCTGTCACGCCGTCGCCTACGCGATCAAGCTTGCGGCTACGTTACCCAGGGAACAGGCCATTCTGGTCAACCTGTCTGGCCGAGGAGACAAGGACATGGAGACTGTGATGGCTCAGACGGATGTCATGGGGGATCAGCTATGAGCCGACTTAATACAACGTTCCTGCATCTGCAACGACAGGGCCGCAAGGCGCTGATCCCTTATATCACTGCTGGCTACCCAGGTGTGGACATCACTCCGGCGCTGATGCACGTTATGGTCGAAGCTGGCGCTGACATCATCGAGCTGGGCGTGCCATTTTCCGATCCGTCGGCCGATGGTCCGACCATCCAGGCCGCCAGCGAGCACGCCCTGCGCCAAGGCATCGGCTTGCCGCAGGTGCTTGATCAGGTGCGAGGATTTCGTAAGTCGGACACGGACACGCCAGTGGTGTTGATGGGTTATGCCAACCCCATTGAGCGTTACGACCTGTTGCGCCAGTCGGGTGCCTTCGCCGAGGACGCAGCCAGTGCGGGTGTAGATGGCGTTCTGGTGCTTGGTTACCCGCCCGAAGTCTCCGGCAATCTGGCGGCGCAACTACGCCACCACGGTATCGACCTGATTTTCTTGTTGGCACCGACCTCCACCGAACGGCGTATTCAACAAGTCACCGACCACGCCAGCGGCTACGTCTATTGCGTCTCGATCAAGGGCATCACCGGTGCCACAACACTTGATATGACCCAGGTACGCGACACGCTGGCACGCATCCGCCGCCATGTGCGTATTCCCGTTGGTATTGGGTTCGGCATCCGCGATGCCTGCATGGCAAGGGATGTCGCCCAGGTGACCGATGCCGTCGTGATTGGCTCCTGGCTCATCGAGAGCCTAGCCGACAAACCAGCTGCCGCGGCGCTGGCGGCGGCCAGCGACTTGATCCGCGACGTACGCCATCAACTGGATCTGGACGCACCCAAGCCGGATCACGCCTTCACACCCGAACATCCCACAACCTAAATTCCAGAGCAAAGGACCAATCTATGTATGACACCTCACTGACCCTAACCGATTTCGACCCCGAACTGGCGGAAGCCGTCCAGCACGAAGAATGCCGCCAGGAAGATCACGTCGAACTGATCGCTTCCGAGAACTACGCCAGCCCGCTGGTGATGGCCATCCAGAATTCTGTATTCACCAACAAGTACGCCGAGGGCTATCCAGGCAAGCGCTACTACAGCGGTTGCGAGCATGTGGATGTGGCCGAGCGCTTGGCCATTGAACGGGTCAAGACACTATTCAACTGCGATTACGCTAACGTCCAGCCCCATGCTGGTGCCCAGGCCAATGCAGCGGTATTCCTGGCGCTGACCAATCCCGGCGATACAGTGATGGGCATGAACCTGGCACAAGGTGGGCACCTGACCCATGGCAATCCGTCCAACTTCTCCGGCAAACACTACAAGATTGTGCCTTATGGACTCGACTCTGAGACGGGCCTGATCGACTACGATGAAATGGAACGCATTGCGCTGGAAACCCGACCGAAGATGCTGATCGGTGGCTTTTCGGCCTATTCCCGCTACAAGGATTGGGAGCGCATGCGTGCCGTTGCCGACAAAGTGGGGGCCATCTTCTGGGTGGACATGGCGCATGTCGCTGGCCTAGTAGCGGCAGGCGAATACCCAGACCCATTGCCACACGCCCATGTAGTGACCAGCACTACGCACAAAACCCTGCGCGGCCCGCGCGGCGGCATTATTCTGGCTAAGGGACAGGATGAAGATTTCTATAAAAAGCTCAATTCCGCCGTATTCCCCGGCATCCAGGGCGGCCCGCTGATGCACGTCATTGCCGCTAAAGCAGTAGCCTTCAAGGAAGCGTTGCGTCCTGAGTTCAAGACCTACCAGCAGCAGGTGGTAGCCAATGCCCGTGCAATGGCCGCAGTGCTTCAGCAGCGCGGCTACAAGATTGTCTCAGGTGGTACGGACAATCACCTGATGCTCATCGACTTGTCTGCGAAGCCGTACACAGGTAAGGATGCGGACGCCGCGCTGAGCGAAGCTTATATAACCGCGAACAAGAACTCGGTACCCAACGATCCACGCTCGCCATTCGTCACGTCGGGGCTGCGCATCGGTACGCCTGCCGTGACTACACGCGGCTTCGGCGTGGCTGAGTGCGAGCAACTGGCGGGTTGGCTGTGCGACGTGCTGGATGCGCTGGAAGCGGGTAGCAGTGCGATGACGACGGTTCGTGGAACAGTGCAGAAACAAGTGGTGAACTTGTGCCGTCGTCATCCTGTATACCAATAGCGGCCACCTGACACATGGAACTGCGGCATCTGCGTTGTTTTCTGCCCGTGGCTGAAGAACTTCACTTCGCCCGCGCTGTCGAGCATTTGCGCATGGAGCAATCGCCGCTGTCGCGAGCTATCAAGGAACTTGAGGAGGAGCTGGTGTCCGCAGGTTTCGCCCTGAGACTGGCGGGTGCCTCGCAAATTGCCGCCTACCTTGAGCGAACCAATCAGTATGGAAGCCGCTGCTTTTTGGACCGACTGGCTCAAGCACCATCACGCGAACGAGGTCATGCTGGGCTTCGGTCTGCGCTGGTGCTTTTTTGTTAGGAGAAACAGGTTTACTGGACAAGCGAAGGGTCACAACGCATTGGGTTTATGCCGAACTGTTCCAGAACCGCTTTCCGAACGCGACGGGTATGACATCGACGGAATACTGCCAACGACTACGACAGAAAAGCGTAACAAGATGAATTTTAAGGCTCCCGTTTAAGCTGCTCTTTTTCCTTGCCCAGCCATTTCAACCTGATTTCACTAATAATAACCGCCAGTACAATCAACACCGCCCCCACTAGTGCCAGTGCCGGCAGGCGCTCACCGTAAAGACGACCAATAATGCCGGCCCAAACCGGCTCTCCGGCATAAATCAGGGTGGCCCGGGTGGCCGACACATGCTTTTGCGCCCAGTTCATGGTGACCTGGATTACCGCACTGGCCACGCCCAGTAATAGGACACATGAAAACAGCAACCAGGAAAAATCGGGTACCGCTTCACCCACCCCGGCAGATACGCCAAAGGAAACCAGCGAGGTCACCGCCAGCTGAACCACCGTCACCCTGAACAGATTGATTTTGCCGGCAAAACGGCTGATCAGGATAATTTCCACCGCAATGGCAAGCGCTCCAAAAGCGGTAATCATTTCCCCCCAGCCTACCCCGCCACGGGTTCCCTCCGGCCCGGCCAGCAGGGCCAACCCGATAAAGGCAAGCAGAACCCCTGCCCAATTCATGACAGACGGTTTTCTTTTAAGAAAAACCCATTGCAGCAAGGGCACCAGCGGCACATATAAAGCCGTGATAAAAGCGGACTTGCTGCTGGGTATGGTTTGCAGGCCAACGGTTTGCGAACTGTAACCCAGGAAAATACAAATCCCGATTAACAGGCCAGCCCACAATTCCTGTCGCGTCAGCCCCTTGAGCGCCCCCAGGCTGCAGGCGGCAATAGCCAGGGTGGCACAGCCAAAACGCAAACCCACAAAAAAGAAAGGCTCACTTACCGTCACCGCCAGCTGTACGATAAGGAACGTGGCCCCCCAGAACACAGTCACCAACATCAACGCAAGTTCTGGCTTACCAAAAGATTTTGAAGCAGGCTGGGTATTCATATTCATTGTGGATGACTTACAATAAAAAATCCGCACGGGGACAGGGAGAAAACAAGCGCTCATCATAGCAGAATCCTGCCTGACAACCGTCCCTGTTGCCAACCTGTCCAATCCACCTTCAGGAGCCCCATGAGCTATTGCGAATATGTTGCCGGTTTACCCGTACATCAACCCTCGGTTCACCGCGCTTACCATGACACCCAGTACGGCTTCCCGCTGGACGATGACAATGAGCTGTTTGGCAGGCTGATTCTGGAAATCAACCAGGCAGGACTTAGCTGGAATACCATTTTGGTGAAGCAGGACAATTTCCGGCAAGCCTACGACGGTTTCAGCATAGAAAAAATAGCGGCCTATCAGGAAACAGACCGGCAACGCCTGCTCAATGATGCCGGCATTATTCGCAACCGTTTAAAAATCAATGCTGCCATTGAAAATGCCCGCACCGTGCTGGCACTGCAGAAAGAATTCGGTTCGTTCCAGGCGTGGCTGAATCATTATCACCCTTTATCAAAAGAAGAATGGACCCGCCTGTTTAAAAAAACCTTCAAGTTTACTGGTGGAGAAATTGTGAATGAGTTCCTGATGAGTACCGGTTATTTGCCCGGTGCCCATGATGCTGATTGCCCCGTTTACCAACGGGTACTGGACAGCAAACCGGCCTGGCTGGACAACACAGTTAAGATACTTCCCGAATAGCCAATAATGAATAAGCAGGAATTAGGGAGCATCACACCAGGCAACACTCCTTGTTTTTAATCAATCCCGATATCCAGGCAAACAATTTGACCGCAATAGGTCTGGGCCTGCGCCTGTAAGTGCGCGGGTTTGTAAGCGGCAAAGGTATAGGTAATATCGGCCATAAAGGTGTTTTCAGCAGCCTGCCCGGTATCACAATTCAGGCCCGTGGGCATGTCCAGGGCAATCCGGGTACCTGACATTTGGTTCAGTGCCTTCATGCATTGCCCCACTTTATCGGGCAAAGCCCCTGAAAAGCCGGTTCCGAAAACGCCATCAAGCAATAAATCATAAGATTTTTGCTGCGAAACCTGCTGCAGGGCCATGATTTGCAAACGCTCGGATTGCGGCAAGCGCTGGCGATTCAGCTCAGCCAATTCAGATAATTGCTCCCCAAGCAGGAACACGATATCCACCTGCCAGCCCTGCTCGTGCAGGCAACGGGCAATGACCAGGCCATCGCCCCCGTTATTACCCTTGCCACACACCACAAGACAACGCCCAGGTAGCGGAAAGCGCTGCAAAATATCACTGGCCGCCGCGGTTCCGGCATTTTCCATTAATTGCTCAAAACTGGTACCGGCATCCACGGCTGCCTGCTCCCGTTCACGCATTTGTGCAGAGGTATAGATTTTCATTTTCAGGCCGCCGCCAAACGCCCCCAGTAACGGGCACGCAAGCGGTCATAAATCAGGTTATACACATAGGTATAAGGCAGGTAAAACATCACCAGCCCAACATCCAGAATAAGCGCTTCAACAAGACCCATATCCAGCCACCAGGCAATAAAGGGTATGGCCATCACCAGCAGGCCAAACTCGAATCCGGCCGCATGCATGCAGCGCATGAAGGTGTTCTTTACCCAGCCAAATTTCTTCAAAAGGCGATCAAAGAAGATGTTGTAAACCATATTCCACAACAGGGCCATTACCGCAATCACAACGGTAACCACCCCCATGTCAACCATGGACTCGCCTGAAAGCCAAGCTGCCAAAGGTGCGCTAATGCCAATGGCCAGCACCTCAAAACAGAAAGCATGCAAAAACCGTTCAAGCACCGATTTGTCTTTTTCCAATTGCACAGCAAAAATCTCTTATTTAACGTTACGACGTACCAGTGTACTTTGCCCAAACAGGCTTTCCACCATATCCAACGCAATTTCCGCCGTTAAATTGCGCACATCCAGGGCCGGATTCAGTTCAACAATATCCAAAGAGGCCATCATTCCTGTATCGGCAATCATTTCCATGCATAACTGGGCCTCACGGTAATTGGGTCCACCCCTTACCGTTGTTCCCACACCCGGTGCGATATCCGGGTCAAGAAAGTCCACATCAAAACTGACATGTAAATGCGTATCCTGGTCCAGGCCATACAAGGCCTCTTGCATAGTCTGACGCATGCCGGTTTCATCGATATGACGCATATCGAAAACCTCTATGCCCGCTTCATGGATGAAATGCTTTTCACCGGCATCAACACTGCGGATGCCAATCTGGCGGATCATGTCCGCATTAAGCGCAGGCCTGGTGCCCGACATATTGACGAGCGCCTCGGGGCCATAACCGAACAGGCAAGCCACCGGCATACCGTGGATATTGCCCGTGGGCGACAGCTCGGCAGTGTTGAAATCGGTATGGGCATCCAGCCACAATACCCGCAGCCGCTTTTGCTGTTCCCGGCAATAGCGGGCCACGGCACTGATGGAGCCCACACCCAGGCAATGATCGCCCCCCAGCATGACCGGCAAACGGCCTTCCTGCAGTTGGGCGTAAATGGCATCATGGGCCAGCCGGTTCCAGGCTACAACCTGCTCAAGATGGCGGTAACCATTGACGGGTGACTGCCAGGGATTGGCCGGACCGTGAATATTGCCACAATCGCGCACCTCAAGTCCCAGTTTCTCAAGGGACTGGGTAATGCCCGCCACCCGCAAGGCTTCCGGGCCCATGCTGGAACCACGATGGCCGGCACCCACATCGGTCGGTACGCCAATCAGGCTAAGCCGTTTATTTTGAATATCCACCACTTCATCTTCCTTAAGAATCCGTTGGCCTATTTTCTCACATCGCGCAGGGGCTGGCAAAAATCAATTGGCACACCCGCATTTATTTTGATAACATATCTGTGATCACAGATGTGTTATCAAAATAAATATAATTCGGAGACATGAATGAAGCTGAACGGAAAAAAAGTACTGGTCACGGCAGGCGCCAATGGCATTGGTCTTGCGATTGCAACGACTTTCAAGCAAAGAGGCGCCAATGTTTATGTGACGGATATCGATCCAGAAGCCTTAAGCCGTTTACAACAAAACCATCCCGACATTTACAGCAGTCAGTCTGATATTTCCAAAGAAGAAGACATCAGAAACATGATGGCGGCTGCCGAAAAAACACTCGGCGGCCTGGACATCCTGGTCAATAACGCAGGTATTGCCGGGCCTACCAAACCCGTTGAGCAGATCACCCGTGAAGAATGGGATAACACCCTTAATATCAATCTTACCGGGCAGTTCCTCTGCATCAAGTATGCCCTTCCCCTGCTACGCAAGGAAAAAAATGCCGCTATTATCAATCTCTCTTCTGCCGCTGGCAGGCTCGGCTTTGCCGGCCGCTCTCCCTATTCCGCCTCTAAATGGGCCGTTATCGGCTTGACACGATCCCTCGCCATTGAGCTGGGCCCGGAAAATATTCGGGTCAATGCCATTTGTCCGGGTGCCGTTGATGGCCCACGAATTCAACATGTCATCAGTGAGAAAGCCCGCATGCTGAACAAGCCCCATGAAGAAATTGAGAACCTGTATAAAGGACAATCTTCCATGCACTGTATGGTGACCGCACAGGATATCGCCCATCAGGCCCTGTTTCTGGCCAGTGACCTGAGTATGCATATTTCAGGACAAGCCCTGGCTGTGGATGGTCATACCGAAAAACTCTTCTAGACGTTGATATTGATTTGTTCTGGTTGAAAAAGTGATGGTTTTTCTTTGGAAATATACTCAAAGCTGCTCAAAATATCTCCATGCAAGGCTGCTATGGCAGCTTTGCCATCGTGTGCCCTCAAGGCCTTGATCAGATTCTCGTGATGGATCACGGCTATTTTATCAGTGGTCCTTTGTGAACCCTGGCGCAAGTCGTAATTTAGCACTGGCCCTATCCGTAACCACAGGCTTTCTATCAATTTCAGCAGTACCGGCATCTGCGCGGCTTCATAAATCACGAAATGAAATTTCTGATTCAACAGGACCAAGGCCGATTTATTCTGGCCCGATGACGCCATCTCCTTGGCCAGCTGGTCATTAATTCGCGTAATTTTCCGAATCAGGTTTTCATCCGCATGTTGTGCCGCCGCCTCTACCGCCATCCCTTCCAACTGTAAACGGATTTTAGTAATTTCGGCAAAAACCTCCTGACTCAGCAAAGGAACCCTGACCGATTTGTTGGGTGCCACTTCCAGCGCATAATCGGCCACCAATTGGGCAATCGCCTGCCTGACAGGCATAACACTGACGCCCAGACTTTCTGCCGTCGTTCTCAAAGATAAATGCTCACCGGGCATTAATAGACCCGTCCAGAGCATTTCCTTAATCCGATTGAGAATATCTGTACTCAAAGTTTTGCGCGATGTTGTCATATCAGAAGCCATATCAGGGTAAATACTAAAATAAAAACTGTGATCACAGTTGTATAGTGTCGTTATGTTTTAAAAATGTTCGAAATTCATTTCAATGGTTCATCATAACCGAGGAGCAGGCATGAAAATAGTAACACTACCGTTCGTACTGGCATCAAGTATCCTTTGCACGACGGTTGCACACGCCAATGGCATTTCCAATGATGCCATCCGCATTGGTTTTATTACCGATATGTCAGGCGTTTATGCCGATACGGACGGACCCGGTGGAGTGCTAGCCATCAAAATGGCCATTGAAGAGGCGGGTGGTAATATTAATGGAAAACCCATTGAATTACTAACCGCTGACCACCAGAACAGGGCCGATATCGCTGCGTCCAAAGCCCGGGAATGGATTGACCAGAACAAAGTGGATGTCATTATTGGCGGTACCAACTCCGCCACCACGATTGCCATGATGGGTGTCGCTGCAGAGAAAAAAGTGCCGGTCATTTCAGTAGGTGCTGGCGCAACCTCCATTACCAGCGAACATTGCACACCATACACCATTCATTATGCCTATAACACGCAAGCCACTGCCTACGGTGTTTCTTCCGCCGTACTGAAACAAGGGGGCAAAGATTGGTTCTTTATTACGTCAGACTATGCCTTCGGACATGCACTGCAAAAAACAGCCTCGGATGTTGTCAACACCTCCGGTGGAAAGTCAATGGGTAACGTGCTGGTCCCTTTAAATACTGCCGATTTTTCTTCCTATATGCTGCAGGCACAAACATCAGGGGCCAAAATTCTGGGCTTGGCCAATGCGGGCAATGATTTTATCGGTTCCATCAAGGCGGCACATGATTTTGGCGTCACCTCTTCCATGCGTATCGCCGGTTTACAGGTATATATCAGTGATGTTCATGCTCTGGGGCTGGATGCCACCCAAGGTATGTACCGCACCTCTCCCTGGTACTGGAATCAGGACGACGCTTCACGTACATGGTCCAAGAAATTCCATGAAAAACAAAAAACCATGCCTACCTTCAACCAGGCAGGCAACTACTCTGCCGTTTCCAACTACCTGAAAGCCGTCAACCAGACGGGTACTGATGATGGCGCCACCATCATGGGCTGGTTCAAATCCACACCGATTTCCGACATGTATATTAAAAACGGTAAAGTCAGGGAAAATGGCCTGATGGTACACGACATGTTTCTTCACGAAGTCAAGACACCTGCCGACTCCAAAGAACCGTGGGATTATTTCAATATCATCAGCACCATTCCCGGTGAAGAAGCCTTTGGCCCTGAAAGCATGTCTACCTGCAAACTAAAATCTGCATAGGCGAAACAACAATGATCAAAACAGCCATTATCGGAACCGGCCTGATTGGCCAGGCATGGGCCATTGTTTTTGCGCGGGCAGGATGCCAAACCATCCTGTGGGATGGTAATTATCAGGCAGCTCAGAAAGCGCTTGAACTCATTGCCCTGCAACTGGAAGATCTGCAACAAAATGGGCTGGTATCCGAACCGGCTGCTATTTTGCAAAACATGCGTGTGGTACAGCATCTGGATGAGGCACTGGAAGACGCCGAGTACGTTCAGGAAAATCTTCCCGAAAACCGTGATGTGAAGCGGGCCATTTATAAAGAAATGGATGCCCTGGCACCACCCGGAACGATCCTGGCCAGCTCCACATCCAGTATTCCGGCGTCTGAATTTACCCAAGACCTGAACGGACGCCATCGTTGTCTGGTTGCTCACCCAGTCAATCCGCCCTACCTGATTCCTGCCGTGGAAATTTGCGGTGCGCCATGGACTTCTGAACAGACCATCGCCAAAACCCGACAGATCATGAATCAGGTTAAGCAAAAACCCGTTGTCATCCATAAAGAACTGGAAGGTTTTATTCTGAATCGTCTGCAAGGTGCCCTGCTGCGTGAAGCTTATCGGCTGGTTGAACTGGGTTATGTCTCTGTTGAAGACCTTGATGTAACGATCAAAGACGGACTGGGCTTGCGCTGGGCTTTCATGGGCCCCTTTGAGACCATCGACCTTAACGCTCCAAATGGCATAAAAGAGTATTCGGAACGCTACGGCCCTCTTTTCCAGTCTATATCAAAAGAACAGACCTCTACCGAAAGCTGGTCGGAATCCCTGATCACAAAACTGGAAAACAGCCGCAGGGAACAACTGCCAAACGAGCAATTGCTACAACGCCGTTTATGGCGTGATAAGCAATTAATGGCCTTATTAAAGCACAAACAAAAACAGTCTCTTTAATTTATATTCAAATCAGGATTTCTCAAAATGTCGTCAAAAGTCATTATTACCTGCGCAGTTACAGGTGCCATTCACACCCCCAGCATGTCTGAACATCTACCGGTTACCGCAGATGAAATTGCCAACGCTGCCATTGCTGCTGCCGATGCCGGTGCCGCCATTCTTCACCTACATGCACGTGATCCCGAAAACGGCAAGCCCACTCAGGACCCGGATTATTTCCGTCCATTTCTATCGCAGATCAAAGAAAAAACCAATGCAATCATTAATATTACAACAGGTGGCAGCCCACACATGACGGTTGAAGAACGCATGCTACCCGCTACCACCTTCAAACCGGAATTGGCCTCACTCAATATGGGCTCCATGAATTTCGGCCTGTACACCATGCTGAACCGTTTTACCGAATTCAAACACGAATGGGAACGTCAGCATCTGGAAAACAGCCGTGATCTGGTCTTCAAGAATACATTTAATGATATTGAAACCATTTTACGTATCGGCAATGAAAACGGCACCCGTTTTGAGTTTGAATGCTATGACATCAGCCATCTGTATAACCTGGCTCATTTTATGGATCGCGGACTGGTCAAAACACCGCCGTTTATTCAATCAGTGTTTGGTTTACTGGGTGGTATCGGGCCCAATCCCGAAGATCTGATGCATATGCGCCGTACGGCTGACCGACTGTTTGGTAATAATTACCAATGGTCTATTCTAGGCGCTGGTCGCAACCAGATACCATTAGCCACCATTGGTGCCGCCATGGGTTCCAATGTACGTGTCGGGCTGGAAGATTCCCTATGGATTGCCCCTAAAAAGCTGGCCCAATCCAATGCTGACCAAGTCAAACAGATCAGAACTATTCTGGAAGCCCTGAACCTTGAAATTGCCACCCCAGCTGAAGCACGCCAGATATTGCAATTAAAGGGTGCCGATAATGTTAACTTCTAAGGCATGATGATTATGTTTAAACTTACCGGCCAAACGGCCTTCATTACCGGAGCATCCCGTGGCATTGGTTTTGCAGCAGCAAAAGCACTGGGGTTACAAGGCGCAAAGGTCATTATCAATGCCCGTAATCCAGAAAACCTGCAACAGGCCAAACAGGTACTGGAACAAGCGGGGATAGAAACCATTGCCGCTCCCTTTGATATCAGCAACCCACACGAAGCAGTCGCTCATCTGGAAAAAATTCTGGAGACCCATAAAATTGATATTTTCCTGGGCAATGCCGCCAGCCAGCACCGTCAAAATCTGCTGGACTATCCCCTGGAGAAATTTGAAGAAATCATTCAGGTCAATTTAACCTCACAATGGGCCATGGGGCGCCACCTTGCCCGCCATATGGTTGAAAACGGCCATGGCCGCATTATTTTCACCGGTTCAATCACCGCCCTCTCAGGACGCAAGGATGTCACCGCCTACTCCATTGCCAAGGCAGGCTTGCATGCCATGGTCAAGCAATGGTCGGTTGAACTGGGTAACGCCGGTGTTACCATTAATGCCATCGCCCCCGGTTATATTGCCACCGAATTTACGGAAAAACTGAAACAGGATACTGAATTCACGTCATGGCTACACCAACGGGTTCCCCAACAAAAATGGGGAAACCCCGAAAATGTAGCCGCTGCCGTTTGTTTCTTTGCCTCGCGTGAAGCCGATTTTATTACCGGACAAACGCTGGCCATTGATGGAGGGCTGTCATCGGCGCTTTAAGCGTTGCACCATCACAGATTGACATCATCCCCTCCCTAAAGGAGCAACACCAGCGCCTTGTTGTAGACGAACCAGCACGAGCCAGCGAAGCAGCGTATTTGCCGCTCCTGCTGGTCGTCGGGCATCAATTCGTACTTGTAGTCGAGCAGCAGCAAACCCCACACTGAAACCTAAAGACAAGGACGGCTACACCGCCCTCGCTATCCTTTACGTTTGGCAAAAGCCACCATAAAAAACACCCCAAACCCGGATATCGTTCCGGGCTTGGGGTGTCATTCCATTTTACCAAAGAGACAATGGTGTGACGCTTGAGCTCAAAAAGAACCCGACACCATTTTTTTATTTCATCCTGTTATTTGCCATGGTCAGGGCCAAATCCTCAATCATGTCTTCCTGACCGCCAACCGTACCCCTGCGTCCAAGTTCAACCAGAATATCCCGGGCAGAAACACCGTATTTCTGCTCTGCCCGTTTGGCAAACAGCAGAAAAGAGGAATAAACACCCGCATAACCCAGCGTAAGCGCATCCCGGTCCACACGAATGGGTTGATCCATAATAGGCGTGACCAAATCCTCGGCCACATCCTGTGCCTTAAACAGGTCAATACCCGTAGGAATTTCCATCCGGTTCAATACTGCAACCAAAACCTCAAGTGGTGTATTGCCAGCCCCGGCACCCAAACCGGCCGAAGCGGCATCAATCCGTGTGGCACCGGCCTTGATGGCTGCCACCGAGTTGGCGACCCCCATGGCCATATTATGGTGGCCATGAAAACCCAATTCTGTTTCCGGCCTTAAACCATCCCTTAACGCGGTAACCCGGGCAGTAACATCTTCCGGCAACATATAGCCAGCCGAGTCCGTTGCATAAATACAGTTGGCTCCATAAGATTCCATGAGCCTGGCCTGTTCCAGCAGTTTTTCAGGCGTGGCCATATGGGCCATCATGAGAAACCCTACCGTATCCAAGCCCATTTTTCGGGCAAAGCCAATATGTTGTTCAGAGACATCCGCCTCGGTACAATGCGTGGCCACGCGAATGGTTGAGACCCCTTTTTCACATGCCATTTTCAAATCATCAACCGTACCAATGCCGGGTAACAGCAAGGCTGAAATTTTTGCCTGTTTCATTAAGGGGATAACGGTTGACAGATATTCTTCATCGCTATGGGCCGGAAAACCATAATTGACAGAGCTGCCCCCCAAACCATCACCGTGAGTGACTTCAATAAGGGGAACACCCGCTTCATCAAGCGCACAGGCAATGGATTTCATCTGTTCTAAAGACATCTGATGCCGCTTGGGGTGCATCCCGTCACGCAGCGTCATGTCGTGAATCTTGATTTTTTTCATGTCGACCATTTTTATTTAATCCTTTATTATTGCGCCACAGCCGTATTTGCCAGTACATTTTCTGCAAACATTTCAGCAGTCCGGGTTGCGGCAGCGGTCATGATGTCCAGGTTTCCGGCATACTTTGGCAGGAAATCACCCAGGCCTTCCACTTCCATAAACATGGATACCCGATTGCCATCAAAAACCGGCCCGTTAACCAGCTTATAACCCGGTACATATTTTTGTACTTCCCGGATCATTTCCTGTACGGAAGCCGTAATGGCTTCACGGTCGGGTTCTCCAACCACCAGACAATGCACCGTATCACGCATCATTAATGGTGGTTCGGCCGGGTTGATAATGATAATGGCTTTGCCTTTTTTGGCCTTGCCCACTTTTTCAACCGCACTTGCCGTGGTTCTGGTGAATTCATCAATATTTTTACGCGTACCGGGCCCCACTGAACGACTGGATACCGTTGCAATGATTTCCCCGTATTCAAGTTCTTGCACCCGGGAAACCGCTGCAATCATGGGAATCGTGGCCTGGCCACCACAAGTGACCATATTCACATTCATGGCCCCCTGCTTCAGGCAATCATCCAAGTTAACCGGCGGCACACAAAAGGGCCCAATTGCCGCGGGTGTCAGGTCAACCATCAGGACACCCAATTCGTTAAGCTTGCGGCTGTTTTCCGCATGTACATAAGCGGAAGTGGCATCAAAGGCAATCTGGATATTGTCTTCTTTGACATGCGGCAACAGACCATCCACCCCTTCGGAAGAGGTTTTCAGGCCAAGCTCACGGGCACGGGACAAACCGGCAGAATCAGGATCAATACCCACCATCCAGACCGGCTCCAGAAACTCACTGCGTTGCAATTTATAAAGTAAATCGGTTCCAATATTACCCGGGCCGATAATTGCACATTTAATTTTATTCATCGTATTATTCAAGAAAAGCAATTTATTATTCAAACACGGTGGTAACCGTACCCAGCCCATCAATGCTAACGCTGTAAGTGCCAGCCGATGACACGGCCACCATTGGCCCCAGTGCACCCGTCAGAATAATGCTGCCAGCCGTCAAGGGACGCCCGCATTGCACCATGACATCCGCCAGCCAGACAGCCGCATTCAATGGATTTCCCAAGCAAGCAGCCCCTTTTCCGACCGATACCTGCGCGTTATTGTGCATCATGGACATGTCGCATTCAGTCAGGGAAAAATCTTTAAGCAAAACGGGCTGACTACCCAATACAAACAGGGCACTGGACGCATTATCCGCCACAGTATCCGTAATACTGATTTTCCAGTCAGCAATACGGCTATCTACAATTTCAATGGCCGCCAGCGCATATTCGGTTGCACCGATAATATCCGCATACGTATGGCGTTCATGGTTCAGGTCTTTACCAATCACCAGTGCGATTTCGGCTTCAACCTTGGGCTGGATAAGACCGGACAACTGTACGGGGATATTTTCTCCAACCGCCATATCTGCAAACAGCATACCAAAATCGGGTTGATCCACCCCCAACTGTGCCTGTACAACGGGCGAAGTCAGTCCGATTTTCCGGCCCACCAAACGGCGGCCCTGGCTCAATGCATATTGCGTATTTTGCTCTTGAATGGCATAAGCCGTTTGTATATCGGCCTGCACAAGACGGTCTTTAATGGGTGCTAGCGGTTTGCCCGATTGCTGTGCCACCCGCAAAAGCGCGGCGGCACTTTCTATACTTAGCAATTGATCACTCATAATTAATGTGTTTCCTTAGTCTTTGTGACCATTTAACAGGAAATCAATATGTAGTGCATTGAACGTTTCCGGGTCTTCATATTGTGGCCAATGACCGCAGTTTTCCATCACAATCAAACGGCTGTTGGATACCAGCGAATGCAGTTTTTCACCCACGCTGACTGCAGCGGTAGGATCATGGCTGGTCCAAAGCACCAATGTTTCGGCTTCGATTTTGGCCAGTTCTTCGGGGGTCAGCAGGTTGCGCAGGCGTACGTCCATATCCTGCAGGCACATGATGCTTTCAATGGCTTCAAGCATGCCCGGAGAACGATAGGTGGCATATCTGGCTTCAACCAGATCTTCGGTAACAATTGAAGGATCCGCCATCAGGAATTCAAGGCGTTTACGGGTTGCTTCCCGGTCTGGGTTTCTGACCGCGTTCAGACTAAGGGTACGTAAACGTTCCATCACTTTGGGGTCTGCAATCATGCCACCGCAGGTATTAAGCACCAGACGCTTAACCCGTTCGGGGTATTTGGCCGCAAAACGGGCACTGACCCATCCGCCCAATGATTCACCGGAAAGATGAATTTTTTCCAGTCCCAATACATCCATCAAATCACGCAGATGTTCTACATAATCGATGACCTCATAATTGGATTTGGGCTTGTCGGTAAAACCGTGTCCCAGCATATCAATGGCCAGCACGCGAAAATGCTTTGCGTGCGGCAGAATATTACGCATATAAGCTTCCAAGTGACCTGAAATACCATGCAGTAAAAATAATGTTTCGGGCCCCTCACCGGCTTCCAGGACACGGGTTTTTACCCCTTTTACGTCGATATAATGCAAACGGACACTGCCATCCGCAACGGCAGACCATAAAGAACGCAGTTCGGGCTGGGCATTATTCTTATGATTATTTTCCAAAGTGCTGGATGAACGACTCACTTACTCTATCTCCAATATGTGATTAACAATACCTTAAGCATTAAGCATGTTAAAAAACATTGATTTAATCCAATATTTATTTTGTAGTTATTGATAGGATAAAAATCTAATTCAATTTTTTTTATTCATTACCGCAACACGAAATATTGAAATTCTGTTCCATCAAAGACAGAAAATACTGAAACTCTTCCATCGCACAATGATCATGCCATGACATGTATAAATTGATTGTTGGCGGGGTTGGATTCACCATTCTCTTGAAACAAATTGAAGGATTCAGTAGCGAAATAACATAATCTGGCAATATGGCAACGCCCATTCCCATAGAAACCAGATTCAGGGTAAACAGTATATTGGATGCATTCTGGATTTTTTTATATTTGACATTGTTTTCTTTAAGGTATTGATTGGTCAATATGCCAAGCGCCCCCGAAAAATTAGGATCGGTAACAATAATATTTTGATCCTGCAGCAAGTTTACGGGGATTTCATTTTCCAGGGCCAGGGGATGTTCAACTGACATCACCAATATCAACTCTTCCTGATAAATAAGATTATTTTTAAATCCCTCCACTGTTTGTCTCAAAAAAGCAACATCCAGATTCCCCTTCAGTAATGCCTTTTCCTGCTCAATTGTATTAAGACTTTTCAATTCAATATTCAGGGAAGGCATTTTCTCCCTGATAAAAGGCATAATTTTCGGGAAAATTTTCACCTCAGCCGAAGGCACGAACCCCATTGTTATTTTTCTGTTGGATTTCCTGACCGAATCACGGGTTACCTGAATGGCAAGGTTAGCCTGCTGCAATACCAGCCGAGCCTCCTTGAGAAAGACCTCTCCCGCTTTGGTCAGTTCTACTTTCCGTTTCGTTCTGCTAAACAGTTTGACGCCTATTTCACTCTCTAAATCACGAATCTGCTGACTCAATGAGGGCTGGGCAGTAAACAGCTTTTCAGCTGCTCTGGTGAAATTCAATTCTTCCGCAACAGCAATGAAATATCGTATGTGTCTAAGTTCCAAGTCACCCTCCAGTAATCTTTTTTAAATATTAATTCAAATAAAAAAAGTATTTCACAGTTGTTACAACTGCAACGATCATATCGGTTGTTACCACACAAAAGAATGATCTTAAATACGACTACTGGAGGCTTAGTTAATGAATAAAACCATAGACATTCAAGCTTTAATAGATTCCAAGAATGGGCAAGTGACTCCTTCAATTTATACTGACCCTGAAATATATGAACTTGAACTAGAAAGAATTTTCGGGCGCTGCTGGCTGTTTCTTGCGCATGAAAGCCAAATTCCAAAAGCAGGGGATTTTTTCAATACTTACATGGGTGAAGACCCCATTGTTGTTGTCCGTCAAAAAGATGGTACCGTGAAAGCATTCTTAAATCAATGCCGTCACCGTTCCATGCGGGTCAGCTATGCCGACTCAGGCAATACCAAGGCGTTCACCTGTCCCTATCATGGCTGGTCTTATGCCACCAACGGAGAACTGATCGAGGTTCCGCTTGAACCCCGTGCCTACCCGCAAGGTCTATGCAAATCTAAATGGGGCCTGCAAGAAGTCACTAAAGTTGCCTCTTATAAAGGCCTCATCTTCGGCACCTGGGACGAAAATGCAGTCAGCCTTGAGGAGTATATGGGTGACATGGCCTGGTATCTTGACGGTGTTCTCGACCGTCGTGAAGGCGGCACCGAAATTGTTGGTGGCATTCATAAATGGACCATTGATTGCAACTGGAAATTTGCAGCCGAACAATTCGCCAGTGACCAGTACCATGCCCTGTTCTCCCATGCCTCAGCGGTACAAGTGCTTGGTGCTAAACCCGAAGACGAGCAAAAAGCACTGGGCTCGGGCCAAACAGCCCGCCCTGTATGGGAAACGGCAAAAGACGCCCTGCAATTTGGACAGGATGGTCACGGTAGCGGTTTTTTCTTTACCGAAAAACCTGATGCCAACGTTTGGGTCGATGGTGAAGTATCCGATTATTATCGCGAAACTTATCCCGAAGCCCTTGAACGCCTTGGCGAAATCCGGGCACTTCGCCTGGCGGGTCACAACACCCTGTTCCCCACCCTGTCATGGTTAAACGGTACTGCCACGCTGCGTGTCTGGCATCCCCGTGGCCCCAACCAGGTTGAAGTCTGGGCATTCTGTATTACCGATAAAAATGCTCCTGAAGAAGTCAAAGCCGCCTTTGAACGCAGCGCTACCCGTGCATTCGGTCCTGCCGGTTTTCTGGAACAGGATGACTCTGAAAACTGGGTTGAAATCCAGAAAATCCTGCGTGGCTACCGTGCACGCAACAGTCAACTGTGCATGGAAATGGGTATGGGCAATGAAAAAATCCGTGATGATGGCGTCCCTGGTATCACCAACTACATTTTCTCGGAAACGGCCGCTCGTGGCTTCTATCAGCATTGGGCAAATTTATTAAGCAGTAAAACCTGGCAGGAAGCCAAAGCCAAAACCGATGCTTATCAGAACACCTTGGTTGAGAACAGCAAGGAGGTCGCATAATGACACAAGTTATCACGCCCGTTTCCATGGAATTACATCATGAAATCAGCCAATTCCTGTTTTATGAGGCTCAAAAGCTGGATGACTGGCAATTCCGTGATTGGCTCACCCTGATCGCAGAAGATATCCACTACACCATGCGCACGGCAGTAAACGCCCAAACCAGGGATCGCCGCCGCTGTGTACAACCGCCTACCACCTGGATTTTCAACGATAGCAAATTCCAGCTTGAGAAACGGATCGCCCGACTTGAAACTGGTATGGCCTGGGCCGAAGAACCTCCTTCCCGTACCCGTCACTTCGTCAACAATATCCAAATATCTCCCACTGAACAGGAAGATGAATACGATATTCGTGTGAACTACCTGCTTTATCGTTCACAAAAAGAAAAAGATGAAACCTTCTATGTCGGCATGCGCAAAGATCGTCTTCGTCGAACCGGAAACAATGAAATGGGTTGGGAAATTGCCCATCGGGAAATTATCCTGGACCAGGTTGTTATTACCTCTCATAACCTAAGCATACTGTTCTAGTCATGGAAAAGATTTTTGTTTGCTCAAAAAATGACTTGCCCGAAGGTGAAGCTATCAAGGTGGACTGCCAGCCCGAAGCGATCGCCGTATTTAATATTGGCGGCTCATTTCATGCCATGAATGACAAATGCAGTCATGGCAACGCGTCCATGTCCGAAGGCTATATTGAAGAGGATGGCACGGTGGAATGCCCCCTGCATTCCGCCCTGTTTTGCGTCAAAACCGGCAAGCCTTTATGCCTGCCGGCAACCGATCCTATCGCCACCCATCCGGTTGTGGTTGAAAATGATTCCATCTATGTCCTTCTTAAGGAGCAGCAACAATGAGCTGGTTACAAGACCAAACGGTTCTGATTACCGGTGGCGGATCGGGCCTGGGCCTGGCCCTGGTGGAACGCTTCCTGAATGAAGGTGCCAATATCGGTGTCTTGCAACGCTCCGCGTCAAAAGTCGAGTTACTGAAAGAACGTTACGGCAATGACATCGTTGTGGTGCAAGGAGACGTGGCCAATTACGAAGACAACCAGCTTGCCGTTCAGGAAACCGTCAAGAAATTTGGAAAACTGGATTGTTTTATTGGCAATGCTGCCGTTTGGGATCATGGCGCCAGCCTGATGAGCCTGTCAGCCGAACAGCTGGATACCGGCTTCGATGAACTTTTTTCAATTAATGTAAAAGGCTATCTGCTGGGTGCCAAAGCAGCCAGCCAGGAACTGATCAAATCAGAAGGTTCGATTATTTTCAGTCTATCCAATTCCTCCTTCTACCCCGAAGGTGGAGGCCCCTTGTACACATCCAGCAAACATGCCGCTGTTGGACTAATACGTCAGCTGGCTTTTGAACTGGCGCCCAAAGTACGGGTCAATGGCGTTGGCCCATGTGGCATGGCCAGTGATTTGCGCGGTCCTGCTTCTCTGGGACAAGACCAGTTGCGAATCATGGATTCACGCACACCCGAAGCCATTGCCAGCATTTTGCCACTGCAGTTTTTCCCCGATGCAAGTGAATTCACCGGGCCTTTTGTTTTATTGGCATCCCGTGAAAACAACCGTACATTAAGCGGTGTCATGATTAATGCCGATGCCGGCCTGGGCATCAGAGGCATCCGTAATACTGCCGGTGGCATGAACCTGTAAACAGTTCAAGTTTTAATAATAATTAAAGAATGGCTATTATTAAAATGGCCATTCAAGGACATACCTTATGACCGTAAAATTAATATGTGTGGCACACACGCCAATGATGGACCATTGTTCACCGGGTGACAAGATCGAAAAGGAAGCACGTGCCGCTTTTGCCAAACTTGCGGCCGAGGTCGATGCATACAATCCGGATCTGATCGTCGTTTTCGCTCCCGATCATTTCAACGGTTTTTTCTATGATTTAATGCCAGCTTTCAATATTGGCATTCGTGCATCGGCCGCCGGTGACTGGGATATTGGCAAGGGTCCGCTTAACATTCCTGAAGACAAGGCGCTGGCTCTAACCCGGGACGTGCTGGATCAGGGCATTGATGTGGCCTATTCCTATCGCATGCAGGCAGACCATGGCTTTACCCAACCCCTGATGCTTCTGTGCAATAGCCTTACCAAATACCCTGTTATCCCGATCTTTGTTAACGGTGCGGCAAAACCCCTGCCAAGCTGCAAACGTGCTGTTGATCTTGGCAAAGCCGTTGGAAAACATTTATCCAAATCCGATCAACGTATTTTAATTATCGGGTCCGGTGGCTTGTCACATGATCCTCCAACTCCTCAAATGGGTGCGGTTCCCCCAGAAGTTGAAGAGTTCCTGATAGCAGGGCGCAACCCCACCCCTGAAGCCAGGAACAAGCGCCAGGCCAATGTTATTGCCACTGGTCAGGCACTGGCCAAAGGTGAAGGCCCCTCCATTCCCCTGAACCCTGAATGGGACATGGCCTTGATGGAGCAATTCAAAAAGGCCGATTTCAAGCGCATTGCCGCCTACACCAATGAAGAAATCCAGCGGGATGGTGGTAAAGGTGGACAGGAAGTCCGTGCCTGGATGTCCGCATTCGCGGCCCTGTCTGAATTTGGTCCTTACGATGCCGAGATTGTCTATTATTACCCCATCAAGGAATGGATTGCCGGCATGGGCATGATGAAAGCACAACCCATTTAAATTAATCCTGGAAAAATTCAATGAATAAAGAAACTATTATCATCATTGGAGCTGGCCAGGCAGGTGCAACCGTGGCGATACAATTACGCCAGGATGGTTTCACAGGTCGCATCATCCTGGTAGGAGACGAACCTCATTTGCCCTATGAAAGGCCCCCTCTTTCAAAAGAAAGGCTGTTAACACCCGATACAACCAATTGCCAGATTTTCAGTGCTGACTTTTATGCTGAAAAACAAATCGAAGTCAGAAACAATGAAAAAGTCACCAGCATCAATACACAAACCCGTCAGATTTTGTTAGCCAATGGTGAAAAGCTGGACTATTTCAAGCTGGTAATAACAACTGGCGCAAGTGTTAAACATATTTCCATGCTTGATGAGCTTGGGGAGAAGGTTCATACACTCAGAACCATTGATGATGCCGATATGCTCAGGCTTTCCCTATCGCCAGGAAAGCGCATTGCCATTATTGGCGGTGGTGTGATCGGCCTGGAGCTGGCATCCACGGCCATTGACCTGGGTTGCCAGGTCAATCTGGTGGATACTGGAAACCGTGTCATGCGCAGAAGCGTTCCCCCCATTCTCAGTCAGTTCCTGTTTGAACGGCATCAAAAAAACGGTGTTCAATTCCATATGAATACCGGTTTGCGCACTGCCAGCCGGAACCAGGACAACAGTTTTACCCTGACTCTGGAAAACGGCACTTGCCTGCAGGCAGATGCCATTGTTTACGGGATTGGCGTTGAACCCAATGTCAATCTAGCCATCCAGGCCGGCATCCGGGTTAACAATGGCATTGTGATCAACAGTCACGGACAAACCTCCGACCCGGATATTTACGCAGCCGGAGACGTCACTGCATGCTGGCAAGGTCAAACACAAACATTTACCCGCACTGAAACATGGGAAAATGCCCAAAACCAGGCCATCACAGTCGCCAAAGCCATTCTGGCACAAAATCCCCCCGAGTTTTCAGCTCCTTGGTTCTGGACCGACCAATGCGGGTTAAATATCCAGCTTTGCGGTCAAATGAACGCAGACCAATGGATTTGTCGCGGTGACATGAACGCTCCCGAAGGATTTATTCTTTTCGGCTTCTCGCAAGATATTCTGGTGGGTGCCATTACGGTCAACCAAGGCAGGGAAATGCGTAATCTGAAAAAAATGATCGCCCTGCAACATCCTTTTTGCAAGGCAACCCTTGAAAACAAGGAAACGAATTTACGTCAATTAAGTAATTCTGTTACGGTTTAATCGCTTCCTTGTCGTTAAAAGGGTAGCACCCAAGCATTAACGTTTAACCTGTCACGGCCGCATCTTTGACCTTATCCGTCAAAACCGGAATGGCAGGCCCTACCCCCAAATAAGAAAACAGG
Organism: Advenella sp. EE-W14; assembly: GCF_012923605.1. NCBI lineage: Bacteria > Pseudomonadati > Pseudomonadota > Betaproteobacteria > Burkholderiales > Alcaligenaceae > Advenella > Advenella sp. EE-W14. The sequence goes on from NZ_JAAVNG010000017.1 coordinate 59,941, forward strand.
TCTTTCGGATCGGCCAGCTCGGGCACCAGTGAAATCGACTGCATAAAGCCCAGTTCTTTTGCCGCGTCACGCATGAACAGCATGGCAGAATAATCCTCCAGGGCAAATCCGACCGAATCAAACAGGGTAACCTGCTTATGATCACTGCGGCCCGGCTTTGTTTGACCAAACACTTCCCATAAATGCACCACCGGAAAATCTGCCGCTACATTCTGCAACTCACCTTCGATCCTGGTCTGCTCCTCAAACTCAACAAAGACCGGTCCCATTGACAGAATCTCGGGATGTAATTCCGTTTTACCGGGTGAGTCACCCCCCACGGCATTAATATGCATGCCCGGCTCTATCATATCCGGGGTAATAATATGCGCTTTGGCGTATTCGGCCGTGACCGTGGTGATGATATCCATCCCCTTGACTGCACTGGCCACATCGCTGGCAATCACAAACTTCATGCCGGTATGAGCCAGATTACCCGCCAGTTTCTCAGAAGCCTTGGGATCTTTATCATACAAATGGATTTCTTCAATACCCAGCAGGTAATGAAAGGCCAGGGCCTGGAATTCTGCCTGGGAGCCATTGCCAATCAAGGCCATGGTACGGCTGTTTTTGCGGGCCAGGTATTTGGCCACCAAAGCAGATGTGGCCGCTGTCCGGAAAGCCGTTGTCAGGGTCAGCTCTGAAATGGCCATTGGCATGCCTGTGGCCACATCCACCAGAGCACCAAATGCAATCACGGTAGACAAACCCTTGACCGGATTATGCGGATGGCAATTCACATATTTAAACGCATAATGCTTTTTATCGGCAATCGGCATCAGCTCCATCACGCCATCTTCCACATATTTGGCGACCCGTTTGGATTTATCAAATTCATCCCAACGCAAATAATCCGTCAGAATATAGCTTGCAACCCCTTCAAGGCAGGCTTTCATGCCTTTTTTCTGGACAATGGCAGCAATATCCTGTGGACGGATCAATTCGGTCATTAACTGATTCTGTAATAAGTGATTCATGCGAAGCCTCCTGTATTTATATTTATCATTCAAGCTGTTAGCTATAGTCTGAGGCATGACGCCATCAATTGGCAGTCCGCATTTTGCATACATTTGAGCAATTTTCTATCATAATGACAGAACACATTACCGGAATGACAATGATGGATACGATCGACCAGGCTCTGATTGCCCTTTTACGCCAGAATGCCCGCTATACCGTGGCCGATCTGGCCCAGAAACTGCAGGTCTCACGCGGCACGGTACGCAACCGCATGCTGAAACTGGAAGATGAAGGCGTGATTACCGGTTATTCGGTGCAGCTGCGCCCCACCAGCCAGAACCGGCCCATTACCGCCTGGATGAGTATTGCCATTGAAGGCAACGCCACCCGGCAGGCAGTGGCCAGCTTGCTGGGTGAACCCTGCGTGGTTGCCCTGCATGACACCAATGGCCGCTGGGACTTGCTGGCCGAACTGCAGGCGCAAACCCTGGATGAACTGGGGCAGGCACTGGAGCGGATCAGGCTGATAAAACATATCAATAACTCAGAAACCAGCATTCATTTGAAGAGTTATAAATAATCACGGTACCTTGGTTTTAATTAATGGATTAATGCCACCCGATACCAAGGTCGCCCCCATCGTGGCCAGTTCAACCGTTGTTTATTGCTTTACTTTATATTAACGATATTAAAGTTAACTATGATTTATGAGCAAATCAGCAATCGTATTATTGTCAATGGTCTCACCGCTTAAATACTTCATTAAAACCTCACTGCCCATTTCAGGCAATGAAAATATATAATCAACGTGCAAAAGTTGCAATTTCCGGCGATTACGTTCTTCATTAATCATGGTAATTGTTTTAACTTTATCACCCGCAATTTCTTTCACCGCCAATAAAATATAGGTATTTTCCACATCGCTCTTTTCCAATGCCATCACACAATACGCATCTTTTACAGAAGCCTTGTCCAGGGTCGCGATCTCGGCAACTTCTCCTGAAACCACAATCGCATCTGCAGGGAATAAATCCCGGTTTTTTTCATCGCATACAATAACAGTCTGCAAACCCCGTTTTTTCAAGCCGTTATAAACAAAAACCGCCAATTGGGAAGCGCCAACAATAACATAATGATCTTTCATTTTTAACAACCTTTTATGCACGATTTTGCGTGTATCAGTTGCCGCAATACCTGCCAAGTACACCACTGAAGTGGTAAAAATAGTAATACCAAAAAAAACGACACTAACCGTAAAAAGACGTGATTCTATCGTTACCGGAACGATATCTCCATAGCCCACCGTTGCCATGCTTACCATGGAAAAATAAAATGCCTGAAAAACATCGGTAATTTTTGGATTGAAGTGTGAACCCAGATATAAAGAACCCAATACTGAATACACATTAAGGATGGCAATACTGAAAACAGCCACTCCTGCTGTGTTGCTGATGCTCTGATTCGGAAAATGTTTCCAAAAATGTATTAGCAGAACCAATAAAACTGAAGAATAAGCACCATGAATCAAATAAGCACTACCCAGTGTTATATCCAGAACAAGCAATAAGACCAAGGCAATAACACTAAAAAACCAGGCTAGCCGGGCTCCTTTAAACAGGAAAAAACCAAATAAAACCAGGCAAGTACCTAATGCAAAACGGGGCAGTTCAAGTAAATGAAAGAATCCCAAGGTTTGCATCCAATGTACAAACTCACCGGTATCCTTGCCAAAGTGATGGGAATATTTATATAAAACCGGCAACGTCAACCAAAGCCCATTAATCATACTCAGCAGTGATAATAAAACTCGTAAATTTAAAATTGATTGGAAAAACGAGCCAATATATTTTGTTGCGTTCATAAGAATCCATAAGCGCTGGTTGTCTGCCAGTATTTTGATCATGGCACATGCCATGCATTTATTGTACCAAGCCGTTAAAGCAGGCACCCCAGTCCTGGGCATACTTCCTGAGGCGCCACGATCCTGTAATATATATAACATCATCCAATAATATCAATGAGGAGGCAATATGAATACCAATACCACGTCCATTCTGGAAACCATTTACAACCAAGGGGTTGTAACCCTGCGTCTGAACCGTCCTGCCCAGTTCAATGCACTTTCAGAAGCCATGCTGCAAGCTTTGCTGGATCAATTTGAAATACTCCAGCAAGATCACTCCCTGCGTTGCGTGATTATTGAATCCACCGGCAAAGCCTTTTGCGCAGGACATGACCTAAAGGAAATGCGCAGCCAGCCCTCTCTGACCTATTACCGTTACCTGTTTGCCAAATGCGGCAAAGTCATGCAGGGTATTCAGTCCCTGCCAGTGCCGGTCATTGCCAAAGTTCACGGCATTGCCACGGCAGCAGGATGTCAGCTGGTCGCTGCCTGCGATCTGGCCATCTGCACCGATTCGGCCAAATTTGCGGTTTCGGGTATTAATGTCGGCCTTTTCTGCTCCACACCTGCTGTGGCCTTAAGCCGGAATATATCTTCCAAAAGGGCCTTTGAAATGCTGGTCACCGCCCGTTTCATCGACGCCGCCACGGCACGGGATTGGGGACTGGTGAATGATGCCGTACCGGAAGCACAGCTTGATGAGCGGGTTGCGGCATTACTGGCTGATATTTTAAGCAAAAGCCCAACCGCCATTCGCTACGGCAAACACATGTTCTATAAGCAGAAACAAATGGCGCTTGCCGATGCTTATGATTATGCGGCCGATGTCATGGCGCGCAACATGATGGAAGAAGACGCGATGGAAGGGATTGATGCGTTTCTGGAAAAACGGGTGGCGATCTGGAAAGACTGAAATGACCTATCCAGGACACCCGTCGACCTGCTATACCGTGCGCCTTCACCCCACCATCGGATGATAAGCATGCCAGGCCGTCATGCGCTGTATTACGCTGGCAATCTGCAACAGCGTATATTCGTGATTGGCCTTGCCCACGAGCTGCGCACCAACGGGCAAATTCTGCGGATCAAACCCGGCCTGGATGGACAAGGCACATGCACCGGTCCAATTCACAAACCGGGTAAAGAAACCGATTGATGTACTGTTTTCATCGACCTGGTTTAACGGTAATGCCGTAAAGGGTGTGGCAGGAATCAGCAAGGCATCGACCCCGTCCATCCATTCCTGCCATATCGTTTTCATGGCCGCATGTTGCGCCAATAATTCCGCATAATTCCTGTCATCAATGTTCTGGCCGGCCAGAACACGCTGACGGACATTGGGATCAATTTGTTTTTCCGGGTCGGCAATATGCTTCTTATGCACACGCCATCCCTCGGCGGCAATCAGCCTGCCACAATTATTCATGGCGGTTTCCATGCTAAACGGCAAGGCTTTGCGTACCAATTTCGCCCCCGCCATTTCCGCCATACGGACCATATCTCGCACACCCAACCGTACACTGCGCTGGACTTGCGTTTCATACTGCTCATCAGGTAGAACACAAATCACCTTTCCACCCAGATCAGCGCCTTCAAGGCCATGAATCCGATAATTTTCCTGCAAACGCGACTGTGCAGGTGCATTCATCATGGCATCAAAAACAATAGCGGCATCGTCAGCACAACGCGTAAAGACACCCACACTGTCCAGGGAATGCGATAATGGCAAAACACCTTGGGTGGCAATGCGTCCCACCGTTGTCTTCAAGCCAGTCACACTATTCAAGGCAGCCGGAATACGTACAGAGCCACCCGTATCGGTGCCAATGGCAGCAGCCGCCAATCCGGCAGCCACGGCAACGGCAGAACCGCTGGACGAGCCCCCCGGAATGCGATGCTGCCAACGATCCCAGGGATTACGTGGCGTACCCAGCAATGCATTGGTTCCCCAACCACCGAAAGCCCATTCAACGGTATGTGTTTTCCCCAGGATTACAACACCATGTGCCCGCAGTTTTTCAATAACCTCAGCCGTTTCAGTGCTGATACGGTTTATCCATTCCTTTGAGCCCCCGGTTGTAATAGATCCTTCTATCTCACAAAGATCCTTGATACCCATGGGGATACCATCCAGCCAGCCCAATGATGCCCCTGCCTTGCGACGCGCATCCGACTCTCTCGCCTGTTCAAGGGCTTGCTCCGGAAAAACGTTGATATAAGCATTAAACGACTTATTGTGTTTGTCTATCCTGCTCAAAAAAATCCGTGTCAAAGCTTCTGCTGAAATATTTTTCAACTCAAGGTGAGCCGCCAATTCGATGATTGAACAGAATGCATAATTATCCATTTTCATACTCCTTCTTCAGGTAATGGTTCCGGCTTATTAAATAGGCCGGTTCCTGAAGCGTCCCCGGCAAAGGCATTTCACGCATAACGGGCTATTTCCAGCGAGTCCTTTACCGAGGCAAGGCCCTTCTTTACCAAGGTCCTCCCGAAAGGTGACTGAATATCCGTTGCTCCGGTAATATTCAATCCACTGCCAGCACTGACGCCAGGGATTGGCAACGCAAAGCTGACAGCAAGCACGCCTGCCAATATCCGCCTGTTCATTTTCAAATCCGATCTGCCTGATACGCTACTCATGATGCACTTCCATGTCAGTTAATAAACTCATAAAATATTAAGCAAGAACCGTGCCTAAGTGTTTTTACCTATATCGCACCGAAATGGCTTGCGCAGCGCACAAAAAATGGCAGATGCCCCAAATTGAAGCATCTGCCATGTACTCATTTAACTCAAAACGGATCGTTCCGAATTCAACTATTCCTGGAAAACTTACATGTCTTTCAATTTCTCCAGATCAATCGCCTTGGCATATTCTTTCTTGTCGTCCATGCTGGCAGAACCGTCAATGGTCACCATGAAACGGTTGGCCACCACCATTGTCAGTTGACCATCTTTGCCTTCCATGGCCATTTGTTTACCAATGCGGGTCATTTTCCCCATGGAACCGGCAATCATCGGGTTTTGAAATATCCCCATCATTTGTGACAGCATGGGAGAATCACCCATAATCGAGATTTTAAGCTTCTTGCCTTCCCTGGAGTAACTGCGGGATACGGCTATACCCCCCCCAAACATGGCTCCTCCCTGTGATTCATCAGAAACGGCCTGGGCCTCCCAGCCCGCCAATGGCTCTGGCAACAGTTCAGCCAATGTTTTTGCATTAAGCTGATTGATCAATTGCGTTGCCATACCCAATGACTGTTTGGCCATGACATAATCTTTCTGCTCATAAGCAGCCAGCGCTTCCTTAATGGCCTCTTCCACTTCATCGGCATGAGACACATTACCCACGGTTGTCAAAACCCCCGCCAGGCAGACTGCAAGCATTGATTTTCTCATAACATCCCCCTTTGAAAATAATACAAAACGTGACAGCCTAACTGTAGCACAGACCCATAATAATTTTGATGTATTATTTTTATGGATCGTCAAGGAGGCATTATGTTACATTTACTCAAAAAAACTGGCCTGGCCCTCTGCCTTGCAAGCACATTTCTGGCCTGCCCTGCTCTGGCCCAACACCCCTCCTCGTCCAAGGTTTCGATACAAGAGCTTGAAAATCGCCTGGAATATCCCTGGGGAATGGCTTTTTTACCCAACAACCAGGGTATTCTCATTACTGAAAGACCTGGTAGACTGCGCCTGTGGACGGCCCAATCCGGTCTTTCAGCCCCTGTCAGTGGTGTACCCAAAATTTTTAACAGAGGTCAGGGTGGTTTACTGGATGTCACCCTGGCTCCCGACTTTGCCACATCGCGGCATGTGTATCTTTCATTTGCAGAAGAAGACAATACCGGCAAGGCTGGCACCAGCGTAGGCTATGGCCGACTTTCCGAAGACATGAAAAAACTGGAAAACTTCCAGGTGATTTTCCGTCAGGAACCCAGGCTTTCCACCGGCATTCATTTTGGCTCAAGACTGGTGTTTGACGATAATGGCTATCTGTTCATCGCCCTTGGTGAAAACAACCAGCGCCATACTGCCCAGGAACTGGATAAATTACAGGGAAAAATCGTGCGCCTGCTTCCCGATGGACGCATTCCCAAGGACAACCCCTTCTTCAATGTGCCCGGTGTTCGCCCTGAAATCTGGTCATACGGGCATCGTAACCAGCAAGGCGCTGCCCTTAATCCCTGGACTCGCCAATTATGGACTCACGAACATGGCCCACGCGGCGGTGATGAAATCAACATTCCCGAACCTGGCAAAAACTACGGCTGGCCGGTCATTACCCATGGAATCAACTACTCTGGCACACCGATTCCTGAAGCGGCAGGCACCCATGCCCAGGGTATGGAACAGCCCGTTTATTACTGGAAAGTCTCCCCCGCCATCAGCGGCATGGCATTTTATGACAGTAACCGGTTTCCTGAATGGAAACACTCTCTTTTTATTGGCGCTTTGGTTGGCCAGCGGTTAATCCGTTTAGTTGTGGACGGGAACAAAATTACCGCAGAAGAAAATTTGCTGGAAGATCGCAATGAGCGGATTCGGGATGTTCGTGTTGGCCCTGATGATTATGTTTATGTATTGACTGATTCAAACAGGGGAGCACTCCTGAAAATTTCCCCATAAGAGGGCCATATCCAGGCCTTGTCCCTTGCAAACGCGAGTTTTTATACCCACCACACACCCCATCATGAAAACTGCCTGTTATACAGGCAGTTTTCATTAATTACAACAAGACAATCATAGCCACGAATCAATAAAGGACCCGGGTTTTAATAGTTCCCTCGATTTCCTTGAGCTTGGCAATAGCCTTGTCAGCATCCACATTTTCCACATCCAGTACCACATAACCAATTTCAGGATCGGTCTGCAGGTACTGGCCTACAATGTTCACCCCATCTTTCATGAAGAGTTTGTTAATCGCTGTCAACACCCCTGGACGGTTGGCGTGAATATGCAGGAAACGGCGGGCATTTTTGTTTTCCGGCAAAGACACTTCGGGGAAGTTAACTGCAGAAAGGGTAGAACCGTTATCTGAATATTTAACCAGTTTGCTGGCCACCTCAATCCCGATATTTTCCTGCGCTTCGCTGGTTGAACCACCAATATGGGGCGTCAGTATCACGTTGTCGAATTTGCGCAAGGGTGAAACAAATTCTTCATTGTTGGACTTGGGCTCTACCGGGAAGACGTCAATCGCCGCACCTGCAAGACGTTCTTCTTCCAGTGCCTCAGCCAGGGCATCAATATCCACCACCGTACCGCGTGAGGCATTAATCAGATGGGCCCCTTTCTTCATCTGGGCAATCCTTTCGGCACTCATCAGGTTTTTGGTCGAGGCATTTTCGGGCACATGCAGCGTCACAATATCACTCATATTGAGTAATTCGGTCAGGGTTTTAACAGGTTTGGCGTTACCCAGTGGCAGCTTGGCTTCAATATCGTAATAATAAATTTCCATGCCCAGGGCTTCGGCCAGCACGCTTAGCTGTGAACCAATATGGCCATAACCAATAATACCCAGTTTCTTGCCCCGAACTTCATGGCTGCCAACCGCCGACTTTTGCCACTGGCCACGGTGCACCTCGGCATTGGCGGCCGGGATCCGGCGCATCAGCAAGATCATTTCAGCCAGTACCAATTCGGCCACGGAACGGGTATTGGAAAAAGGCGCGTTAAACACGGGGATACCCCGTTTCTTGGCGGCATCCAGGTCTACCTGGTTGGTACCAATACAAAAACATCCCACTGCAATCAGTTTCTTGGCAGCCGCAAAAATGTCTTCCGTCAATTGGGTGCGGGAACGGATACCCACAAAATGTGCATCCGCAATGGCTTCCTTCAATTGATCGCTATCCAGTGCTTTTTTCTGATAATCAATTTGTGTATAGCCGGAAGCATGCAAAACATCAATCGCGTTCTGGTGAACACCTTCCAGTAACAGGAATTTGATTTTGCTTTTGTCTAATGAGAACTTTTCCATACCACTTTCCATAAGAAAATAACAATTCGTCTGACCATTGTATAGTATTTTACTCGGGTATTCTCCCATTGATAATCCCGAAATCCATAAAAAAAATCGCCTGACCGTAAGATCAGGCGATTTATCAGCTTAAACTACAGCAGTTGTTATTCTGCTGCAGGGGGTTCATCCAAAGATGTATTGTTGAACGGTGCGAAAATACTTTCCAGGGAAACCGGTGCTGAAGTCGGTTCTTCGAAAGGATTTTCCTGGGCACGGGCTGCCATCCGTTCTGCGCGTTCCGCTTCTTCTTTCGCTTTACGTGCATGGTGATAGGCAAGACCGGTACCGGCAGGAATCAGGCGTCCAACGATCACGTTTTCTTTCAGGCCGCGCAGTTCATCACGTTTGCCCATGATGGCTGCTTCGGTAAGAACACGGGTTGTTTCCTGGAACGAAGCCGCTGAAATGAAGGAATCGGTAGAAAGCGAAGCTTTCGTGATACCCAACAGAACGTTCTCATAAGTGGCCGGAATTTTGTTTTCGGCAATCATGCGATCGTTTTCATTCAGCAGTTCTGAACGCTCAACCTGCTCACCCGGGATGAATGATGTATCACCCGCGTCAACAATGTTTACGCGACGCAGCATCTGACGAACAATCACTTCAATGTGCTTGTCGTTAATTTTCACGCCTTGCAAACGGTAAACGTCCTGAACCTCGTTAACCACATAGGTGGCCAGTTGCTCGATCCCTTTCAGACGCAGGATATCGTGCGGATCGGCTGGGCCGTCAACAATCAGCTCGCCCTGGTTTACCACCTGACCGTCGTGAACCATGACCTGTTTCTCTTTGGGAATCAGGAATTCATGGGCAATACCGTCAATGTCGGTCAATACCAGACGCTGTTTACCCTTGGTGTCCTTACCAAAAGAAACGGTTCCGGTCACATCAGCCAGAATACCGGCATCTTTGGGTGAACGGGCTTCAAACAGTTCGGCCACACGTGGCAGACCCCCGGTAATATCGCGGGTTTTCTGTGATTCCTGCGGAATACGCGCCAGAACCTCACCCACTGCAACCTGCTGTCCATCACGAACCGTGATCAAGGCACCCACCGGGAATGAAATATTCACGGAATGGTCGGTACCGGCAATCTTGACTTCGTCACCTGTTTCATTCAGAAGCTTGATTTGCGGACGCATCATGATCTTGCCACCACGCGTCTTCGGTGTAATCACAACCAGTGTGGACAGGCCAGTGATCTCATCAACCTGTTTGGCAACGGTTACACCCTCTTCAATATTCTCGAAGCGGACAGTTCCGGTGTATTCGGAAACAATCGGACGGGTCAGAGGATCCCATGTTGCCAGGCGTGCACCAGCCTTGACCACTTCATTATCGCCCACCATGATGGTGGCGCCATATGGAATTTTGTGGCGTTCACGTTCACGATTGTTGTCATCAAAAATAACAATTTCACCTGAACGGGAAATGGCAATGCGTTCGTTCTTGGCATTGGTGACATAACGCATGGAGCTGGTAAAGCCAACCGTACCGGCTGATTTGGTTTCAACCGCAGAGGCCATGGCTGCACGAGAGGCTGCACCACCAATGTGGAAGGTACGCATCGTCAGCTGGGTACCTGGTTCACCAATTGACTGGGCGGCAATAACCCCCACGGCTTCACCGGTGTTAACCAGATAACCACGACCCAGGTCACGACCATAACAGTGGGCACACAATCCATGACGTGTTTCACATGTCAGCGGTGTGCGGATCTTGACTTCGTCCACGCCCAGTTTGTCGATCAGCTCAACGATATCTTCATCAAGCATGGTACCGGCGGTAATCACGGTTTCCTGGGTATCGGGATTAACGATATCCACCGCGGTTACACGACCCAGAATACGATCGCGCAACGGTTCGATAACCTCACCGCCTTCCAGCAACGCTTTCATCACATAACCCTGGGTGGTACCGCAATCGGTTTCGGTAATCACCAGGTCCTGGGTCACGTCAACGAGACGGCGTGTCAGGTAACCCGAGTTCGCCGTTTTCAGCGCGGTATCGGCCAGACCTTTACGGGCACCGTGGGTTGAAATAAAGTACTGAAGAACGTTCAGACCTTCACGGAAGTTCGCGGTAATTGGGGTTTCAATAATTGAACCGTCAGGCTTGGCCATCAGACCACGCATACCGGCCAACTGACGAATCTGTGCTGCAGAACCCCGGGCACCGGAGTCCGCCATCATATAGATGGAGTTGAACGATTCCTGACGAACGGTTTCACCAAAACGATCCACGACAGGTTCGGTTGCCAGTTGTTCCATCATGGCCTTACCGATTTTATCGCCGGCCTTACCCCAAATATCAACCACGTTGTTGTAACGTTCCTGGGCAGTGACCAGACCTGATGAATACTGCTTGTCAATTTCCTTGACTTCGCCACTGGCCTGGGCAAGGATTTCTTCCTTGTTGGTTGGAATAACCATATCGCCCATGGCAATGGAAATACCTGCCCGGGTAGCCAGACGGAAACCATTCTGCATTAACTTGTCAGCAAAAATAACGGTATCACGCAAGCCGCAACGACGGAAAGACTGGTTAATCAAACGTGAAAGTTCTTTTTTCTTCAGCGCCCGGTTCAGTACTGAGAACGGCAGGCCTTTAGGCAAAATTTCAGACAACATGGCACGGCCAACCGTTGTTTCAAAACGGCGCAGCACAGGTTGCCATTCATCATTTTCGTCTTTGACATATTCATTCAGACGTACGGTAATGCGTGATTGCAGTTCAACCACACCGTTGCCATAGGCACGATGCACTTCGGCCAGGTCGGCAAAGAACAGACCTTCACCCTTGCCATTGATACGCTCACGGGTTGTGTAGTACAAGCCCAGCACGATATCCTGTGAAGGAACAATGGAAGGCTCGCCACTGGCAGGGAACAACACGTTGTTGGAAGCCAGCATCAATGTACGTGCTTCCAGCTGTGCCTCCAGTGACAATGGTACGTGTACCGCCATCTGGTCACCGTCAAAGTCAGCGTTAAAAGCGGCACAAACCAGTGGGTGCAGCTGAATCGCCTTACCTTCGATCAGGACCGGTTCAAAAGCCTGAATACCCAAACGGTGCAGCGTTGGCGCACGGTTAAGCATTACCGGATGCTGGCGAATGACTTCCTCAAGAATATCCCATACCACAGGTTCCTGGGCTTCAACCAGTTTCTTGGCTGCCTTGATGGTGGTCGCCAGACCCATGGTTTCAAGACGGTTGAAAATGAACGGTTTGAACAGTTCAAGCGCCATTAATTTAGGCAGACCGCATTGATGCAAAAGCAGTTGCGGACCGACCACAATCACCGAACGGCCAGAGTAGTCAACACGTTTACCCAACAGGTTCTGACGGAAGCGACCACTTTTACCCTTGATCATGTCTGACAAGGATTTGAGCTGACGTTTATTGGCACCCGTCATGGCTTTACCGCGACGGCCGTTATCCAGCAGCGAGTCTACCGCTTCCTGCAACATCCGTTTTTCATTACGCAGAATGATATCGGGTGCTTTCAGTTCGATCAGGCGTTTCAGACGGTTATTACGGTTAATAACACGGCGATACAGATCGTTCAGGTCTGAAGTGGCAAAGCGGCCACCATCCAGCGGTACCAACGGACGCAAATCCGGTGGCAACACAGGCAGCACTTCCAGGATCATCCAGTCGGGCTTGATACCTGATTTCTGGAAGCCCTCAATCACCTTCAGGCGCTTGGAGATTTTCTTGATCTTGGCATCGGAAGAGGTGGCTTTCAGTTCGGCACGCAAGGCTTCTGCTTCACGATCGATATCAATCGTGCGCAGCAGTTCACGAATCGCTTCAGCACCCATCAGGGCGGTGAAATCATCACCGTACTCTTCCGTTTTGGCCAGGAAGTCATCGTCAGACATGATCTGACCGCGTTTTAGCGGTGTCATGCCTGGCTCGATCACGCACCATGCCTCGAAGTACAGAACCCGCTCGATATCGCGCAAGGTCATGTCAAGCACCATACCCAAACGGGATGGCAAACTCTTCAGGAACCAGATATGCGCAACCGGGCTGGCCAGTTCAATATGACCCATACGTTCGCGACGAACCTTGGTAACAGTAACTTCAACACCGCATTTTTCACAAATGACACCACGGTGTTTCAGACGTTTGTATTTGCCGCAAAGACATTCATAATCTTTGATTGGGCCAAAAATTTTGGCACAAAACAAACCATCACGTTCGGGTTTGAACGTACGATAGTTGATGGTTTCGGGTTTGCGCACTTCACCATAAGACCACGAACGGATTTTTTCTGGAGAAGCAATCCCGATCTTGATGACATCAAATTGTTCATCTTGCGAGATTTGTTTGAATAAACCTAGTAATCCCTTCATTCTTTACGCTCCAAATCCATATCGAGTGACAGTGATCGAATTTCCTTGACCAACACGTTAAACGATTCTGGCATACCTGCATCAATTACATGATCGCCTTTGACGATATTTTCATACACTTTGGTACGGCCGGTAATGTCATCCGACTTGACCGTCAGCATTTCCTGCAAGGTGTATGAAGCACCATATGCCTCAAGCGCCCAAACTTCCATCTCACCAAAGCGCTGGCCACCAAACTGGGCTTTACCGCCCAACGGCTGCTGGGTAACCAGTGAGTAAGGACCCGTAGAACGGGCATGCATCTTATCGTCAACCAGGTGATGCAGTTTCAAATAGTGCATATACCCAATCGTGACAGGACGCTCGAAACGATCTCCGGTACGGCCATCGAACAGATAAGCCTGAGTCCGTGAGTCTGTCAGTTGCAGCTGTTCTTTAATCTCTTCAGGATAAGCAATCTTCAACATGGTGTCGATTTCTTCTTCGGTGGCACCGTCAAATACCGGTGTTGCCAAAGGAACGCCATTTTTCAGATTATGGGCCATCTCGATGATCTGCTCATCAGTCAGTTCTTCAAGGTGAGCTTTGCTGCCGGTTGTGTTGTAAACGGTATTCAGGAACTCACGCAATTGCGCAACCTGAACTTCGCGCTCATCACGAAGCATGTCGGCAATACGATGACCAATACCTTTGGCAGCCCAACCCAGGTGAACTTCAAGAACCTGTCCCACGTTCATCCGTGAAGGAACGCCCAGAGGGTTCAACACGATATCGGCAGGGGTACCGTCAGCCATGTGTGGCATATCCTCAACCGGAGTAATACGGGATACCACACCCTTGTTACCGTGACGACCGGCCATCTTATCGCCAGGTTGCAGGCGACGCTTAACAGCCAGGTAAACCTTGATCATTTTCAGGACACCCGGTGGCAATTCATCACCCTGTGTCAGTTTCTTGCGTTTTTCCTCGAAGGCCAGGTCAAACTCATGACGTTTCTGCTCAACAGATTCTTTGATCTGTTCCAGGGCAACCGCATGGTCTTCATCGGCAAGACGGATGTCAAACCACTGCCAGCGGTCAACACCCTCAAGGTATTCGGCGGTAATGGCCGTGCCTTTAGGCAGACGATTAGGGCCACCATTAACGGTTTTTCCAATCAGCAATTTGCGGATACGGTCAAACGTATCGTTTTCAACAATTCGCAACTGGTCATTCAGATCCTGGCGATAGCGGCTGAGTTCATCATTAATGATGGATTCGGCACGCTTGTCACGCTGTACGCCTTCACGGGTAAATACCTGAACGTCAATAACGGTGCCCACCATGCCAGATGGCACGCGCAGGGACGTGTCTTTAACGTCAGATGCTTTTTCACCAAAAATCGCACGCAGCAGTTTTTCTTCCGGTGTCAGCTGGGTTTCACCTTTTGGTGTCACCTTGCCAACCAGCACGTCATCGGCACGCACTTCGGCACCAATGTAAACAATGCCGGATTCGTCAAGACGGTTTAACTGTGCTTCAGGTAGGTTACTGATATCCCGGGTGATTTCTTCGTTACCCAGTTTGGTGTCACGGGCAACAACGGTCAATTCTTCAATATGAATTGAGGTATAGCGATCATCCGCAACCACTTTTTCAGAAATAAGGATCGAGTCCTCGTAGTTATAACCGTTCCATGGCATGAAAGCGATCAACATGTTCTGACCCAGTGCCAGTTCACCCAAGTCGGTAGAAGCACCGTCAGCCAGAACGTCACCACGGGCAACGATATCACCGCGTTTTACAACAGGACGCTGGTTGATATTGGTGTTCTGGTTGGAACGGGTGTATTTGATCATGTTGTAGATATCCACACCTACTTCACCCGCCTGGTTTTCTTCGTCATTAACACGAATAACCACACGCTCGGCATCAACGTGATCAACAATACCACCACGTCTGGCCTGTACGGTTGTACCGGAGTCAACCGCAACGGTACGTTCGATACCGGTACCAACCAGTGGTTTTTCCGGACGCAAACAAGGAACGGCCTGACGTTGCATGTTGGCACCCATCAGGGCCCGGTTCGCGTCATCATGCTCAAGGAATGGAATCAGGGAAGCGGCAACCGATACGATCTGTGACGGCGCAACGTCCATGTAATGCACATTTTCAGGTGCTGTCAACATGGTCTCACCGGCTTCACGACAAGCAATCAGATCACCGGCAAAACTGCCATCCTCATTAAGCTCGGCGTTAGCCTGGGCAATCACATAACGGCTTTCTTCAATGGCTGACAGGTAATCAATTTGATCACTGACTTTTCCATCGATGATTTTGCGGTAAGGGGTTTCAAGGAAACCATACTCATTCAGGCGTGCATACAACGCCATGGAGTTGATCAAACCAATGTTTGGACCCTCAGGAGTCTCAATGGGACATACCCGACCATAGTGAGTCGGGTGTACGTCACGAACTTCAAAGCCGGCACGTTCACGGGTCAGACCGCCAGGGCCAAGTGCAGAAACACGGCGTTTGTGCGTAATTTCTGACAATGGGTTGGTTTGGTCCATAAACTGGGAAAGCTGGCTTGAACCGAAGAATTCCTTGATAGCGGCAGAAATAGGCTTGGAGTTGATCAGGTCATGCGGCATCAGGTTATCGGCTTCAGCCTGACCCAGACGCTCTTTCACGGCGCGTTCAACACGAACCAGACCGGCACGGAACTGGTTTTCGGCCAATTCACCAACACAACGGACACGGCGGTTACCCAGGTGATCGATATCATCAATCACACCCTGGCCGTTACGCAGCGCAACCAATACCTTGATGGTTTCAAGAATATCTTCATCGGTAAGCGTCATTGGGCCGGTAATTTCATCACCACGACCAAGGCGACGGTTCACTTTCATACGACCAACGCGTGACAGATCGTAGGTGTCTTCGCTATAAAACAGACGCTGGAACAGGGCCTCGACAGCTTCTTCAGTTGGAGGCTCGCCTGGACGCATCATGCGGTAAATAGCGATACGCGCAGCATTCTGGTCAACGGTATCGTCAGTACGCAGCGTTTGTGAAATATAGGACCCGCGATCCAGCTCGTTCGTGTAGATAGTCTGGAATTCACGAATATTGGCATCACGCATTTTCTCAAGCAAAGTCTCGGTGATTTCATCATTGGCATGAGCAATGATTTCACCGGTTTCTTCACTAATGATGTTTTTTGCCAACACTTCGCCAATCAGGAAATCTTCCGGTACGGAAATACGCTCGATTTTGGCAGCAGCCAAATCACGCAAATGACGGGTATTAATGCGCTTGTCTTTTTCAACAATGACGTTACCGTCTTTATCTTTCAAGTCAAACCCAAGGACTTCGCCTTTCCAGCGCTCAGGAACGAATTCCATGACAGCACCGGTTGATTTCAATTCATAATGATCGAAATCGAAGAAATGCGCCAGGATGGTTTCAGGCTGCATGCCGATGGCTTTGAGCAGAATGGTAACCGGCATTTTACGACGGCGGTCGATGCGGAAAAACAGAATATCTTTTGGATCGAATTCGAAGTCTAGCCAAGAACCGCGGTAAGGAATCACACGGGCTGAAAACAGCAATTTGCCTGAACTGTGGGTTTTACCACGGTCATGTTCAAAGAAAACGCCTGGAGAACGGTGTAACTGTGAAACAATGACACGTTCTGTACCATTGATCACGAAAGAACCGGTGTCAGTCATCAGGGGAATTTCACCCATATAGACTTCCTGTTCCTTCACTTCTTTAATAGTTGGTTTGCTTACTTCGCGGTCAAGAAGCACCAAGCGTACTTTGGCACGCAGGGGTGAAGCATAGGTCAAACCACGCAGTTGACATTCTTTAACATCAAATACGGGTTCGCCCAACACATAACTAACAAACTCTAGACGAGCCATGCCGTTATGGCTGATAATAGGAAATATTGAATTGAACGCAGCTTGCAGACCTTCGTCTTTGCGTGCCGACGAACGAGCGTCAGATTGTAAGAATGTACGGTAAGAATGTAATTGCGTTGCTAGTAAGTAGGGAACATCCTGAACGTCTTCACGTTTTGCGAAGCTTTTACGGATACGCTTTCTTTCTGTGTACGAGTAAGGCATGAGCACTCCGACTCGAGAGGTTGCACGGACTATGGGACTCCATAACCGTTAGGGTTTTACGACTCCACGAAAAACGGCTTTTTATTAATGTAGCACTAATTTTAATGCAATAAAGCACGTCTTTCCTGAAAGCGCAAAAACCCGGAGGTAGCAAAAGCCACTCCGGGTAACATTAAGTAAAGATTACTTAAGTTCGACTTTAGCGCCAGCTTCTTGAAGCTTTTTCTGGGCTTCTTCAGCTTCAGCTTTAGACAAGCCTTCTTTAACAGCTTTAGGAGCACCGTCAACCAGTTCTTTTGCTTCTTTCAGGCCCAGACCTGTCAGTTCGCGAACTGCTTTAATAACGTTAACTTTTTGTGCGCCTGCTTCAGCCAGGAAAACTGTAAATTCAGTTTGCTCAGCTGCTGCTGCACCAGCGTCGCCACCAGCAGCAGGTGCTGCTACAGCTACTGCAGCTGCTGCTGCAGAAACGCCAAATTTCTCTTCCATTTCTGTGATCAGTTCGGACAATTCCAGCACTGTCATGCTAGCGATTGCGTCCAGAATTTCTGCTTTGCTTAAAGCCATTTTAAGAACTCCAAATAAATAAATTTAATGCCAGGGTTTTGTATCGCTTAGTCTTTAAAAAAGATCCAATGAAGCTTGCCTTATGCCGCTTCTTTTTGATCGCGCACGGCAGCAAGGCCACGAACGAACTTGGTTGGAACTTCATTAAGCGTACGCACAAATTGTGCAACAGGTGCTTGCATGGTACCCAACAGTTTCGCCAGCAACTCTTCACGAGAAGGCATTGTTGCCAATGCTTTAATGCCATTTTCGTCTAAAAGATTGTTTGGCAATGAGCCAACTTTCAGAACGATTTTGTCATTGGTTTTGGCGAATGTAGAGAGTACTTTTGCAGCCGCTACAGGATCAGCACTGACCGCATAGATCAGGGGACCTGTCAATTTATCGGTCAAACCTTCAAAAGGCGTGCCGGCAATTGAGCGACGTACAAGCGTGTTTTTAAGAACACGCAGATACACACCAGATTCACGTGCAGTTTTGCGCAATACGGTGACAGAAGCGACGTCAATACCACGGTACTCAGCAACAATAATAGATTGAGCATTGGCAACCTGTGCCGATACTTCTTCAATTACTGCCGCTTTCTCATTACGATTGAGACTCACGGTTTGAACACTCCATCTAAAGACGCGGTGGGAACGGTTCCCAATTGCGTCAACCATATGCGGCGTACCTCTGGTAGAGCTCTGAATAGAATTCTTCCATGGGACGCCGTCTACGTTGGATCCGGAAACTTCCCGGGATTAAGTCAGATATAAACCGCTTATCCGACTCCAACGGTCTTTGACAGCAGTGTCTGGTGCACGACCAGACACAGCCCAAAGTTCTTTATAATCAGACTGCCAAAGAGGCAATCTCGACCTTGGCTCCGCCACCCATTGTGGATGACACAGCCACTTTACGCAGGTAAACACCTTTAGAGCTAGCAGGACGTGCTTTGTTCAAAGCATCAATCAGGGCTGCCAGGTTTTCCTGCAATTGTTCTGTACCAAAAGAAGCACGGCCAATTGTTGCATGAATGATACCAGCCTTGTCAGTACGATACTGGATCTGACCGGCTTTTGCGTTTTTAACAGCAGTGGCCACGTCAGGGGTTACAGTACCTACTTTAGGGTTTGGCATCAGGCCACGAGGACCCAAGATCTGACCCAGAGCACCAACAATACGCATTGTATCGGGTGAGGCAATCACGATATCGAAGTCAAATTGACCAGACTTGATCTGGTCAGCCAGATCTTCCATACCCACGATATCAGCACCTGCTTCTTTAGCGGCTTCAGCTTTTTCACCTTGTGCGAATACTGCTACACGTACGGTTTTACCGGTACCCGCAGGCAATACAACTGAACCACGAACCAACTGGTCTGATTTCTTGGGATCAATACCCAGTTGAACAGCCACGTCGATGGACTCATCGAATTTGGCAGTTGCAGTTTCCTTGACCAGGGTCAGGGCTTCTGTAACAGGATACAGTTTGGTGCGATCAATTTTTTCTGCAATTGCTGCAGCGCGTTTAGATAACTTAGCCATTAGTTTACACCCTCAACTGTGATACCCATGCTACGTGCGCTACCAGCGATCGTGCGAACAGCTGCGTCCAAATCCGCAGCAGTCAGATCTGGCTCTTTGGTTTTGGCAATTTCTTCAGCCTGTGCACGTGTCAATGTACCAACTTTGTCGGTATGCGGACGTGCTGAACCTTTCTGGATACCAGCTGCTTTCTTGATCAGAATGGTAGCTGGTGGGGTTTTCATGATGAAAGTGAATGATTTGTCTGCAAAAGCAGTAATCACCACTGGAATTGGCAAGCCAGGTTCCATGCCTTGTGTTTTGGCATTGAACGCTTTGCAGAATTCCATAATATTCAGACCACGTTGACCCAATGCAGGACCAATCGGAGGTGATGGATTAGCTTTACCAGCTGGCACTTGCAGCTTGATGAAGCCGACGATTTTTTTCGCCATTTTTAGCTCCTAACGGGTAATAGCGCAATAAAAACATTGCTCCCCGGGTTAATAAAATCAGACCTTTTCGACCTGACTGAAATCCAGTTCCACGGGAGTGGCACGACCAAAAATCGTAACACTGACACGCACTTTACTTTTCTCGTAGTTGACTTCTTCAACATTACCGTTAAAGTCGGCAAAAGGACCTTCTTTAACGCGCAGTGTCTCACCAACTTCGAACAATATTTTCGGACGGGGTTTTTCACCACCCTCTTCAATTTGAGACAGGATCTTCTCAACTTCTTTTTCGGAAATAGGGGTTGGCCTATTGCCTGATCCACCCAAAAACCCGGTAACACGGTTTGTATTTTTTACAAGATGCCATGTCTCATCGGTAAGATCCATTTCAACCAGGACATAACCCGGGAAAATACGACGTTCTGTGATGGATTTTTGACCGCCCTTGACTTCAATGACCTCTTCTGAGGGTACCAAAATGCGACCAAATGAAGTTTGCAAGCCAGCACGCTCGATTCTTTCGAGCAAAGCTTTGTGAACACTTTTTTCCATGCCAGAATAGACATGCACAACGTACCAACGTTTACTCATTTGCTTGTCCTTAGTTCCAGCCTAATACCACGCCATAGATAAGCCAACCTAAAACCTTATCTACAATCCACAGGAAAAGAGCCATGACACTGACGAAGGCAAATACAATACCCGTCATTTGAATGGTTTCTTTTCTGGTTGGCCATATTACGCGTTTTAATTCATTGTAAGAGCCGGTGGCAAAACTGATGATGCGCTTGCCAGGCTCACTGAACCATACCAGCAGAGCCGCAATGACCAAGCTGCCAACAAAAATACCGACTCGCGCATACGCATTTAAATCACTGAAAAACGAATACGCAAATATACCCGCAGCAACAACAATTATTGCCATAACAATTTTGGCTTTATCTGCAGGTTGGGTGATGGTTTCTACACTACTGTTTGACATTTGCTTGAGCAGCCTTTTTTTCGCGGCGCCATAATAAGGTGGCAGGGGCAGTAGGAATCGAACCTACAACCTTCGGTTTTGGAGACCGACGCTCTGCCAATTGAGCTATACCCCTAATGTTTTAATTTCCGTAATGACTCACGGAAATCTGGGTAGTACACCGTACTACCCATACTGCCATATTAACTGTTAAGCAGCGATTTTAGCAACAACACCGGCGCCAACAGTACGGCCGCCTTCACGGATCGCGAAACGCAGACCTTCTTCCA
>NZ_JAAVNG010000019.1:0-4516 GCF_012923605.1 Advenella sp. EE-W14
GGTATATCGTGATCTTTTCATTGAATTTCCTTTATAAGAAATTCTACTTCTAATTGCTATGGTTTTGTGGGAGGATTACCAACCCAATTAAACCAAGTTTCATTCTTTTTGGCGGAGTTTTATTCTTATTTAATCGGAATAGCTTTGGACTAATAATTCCAAATATAAACACAAAACTACCAGCAAACAATAAAACCAAAAAATAGTCAGGAACTCCCATCTTAAACCCCTCTAAAACACATATTATTTAACATTTCATATTTTGTAATATTTTAGTCCCTTTAACCCCAAATATACAAACTTCTTCAGAATCTCTTAAACGACCACCAACCCCGCACGAGCCCACAGATCACCAGGCTATCAATGTTTTTTTCGTTAATGTATTCTGGCTGATAGCTTGGATTGTCGCTGATGATCGCCAGACGGCCATCTTGCTGGGCCACAAGACGTTTAGTCAATAACCTACCGTTCCAGTCCAGCACATAGATCCCTTCTGCCTCAAACGCCCGGCGGGAGACATCCACAAAAAGAATGTCACCGTCCTGGATGGTCGGAGACATCGAATCACCACTGTTGTTGATGATCTTGATTTTTTCAACAGCGTTTTTACCGAAACTTTGAAGCGCCCAATCCTCAAGAACATTCAGGTTCTGAATTAAAGGCGGATAGGAATCCGCTACTTTGCCGTGGCCAGCTGATGATTGAATGTCAAGGTAGTCCAGGCGGATGTAGCCTTCTGTTTCGGTTACGGAAATTGTTTCTACTGTTTCACTGTGGTCTTGATCCATCCAGCCCACAGGCTTGCCCATTCCTTTCTCAAGTTTACGAGCCAGTGAATCACCAATATTACGAGTCTTTCCTGTAGTTGGATCAGGGCGCTGCTGCTTAATTTGATTTAAATAAATACGTGAGACCCCAGAAACATCAGAAAGATGCTCTTGAGTGCCTGCTTCATTTATTAATCTATGCAAATTTTCGAGACGTATTTGGTTATTTAATTTCATGTCCATATTAAAAAGCAAAATGCTTAACATAAGAAGTATGCTTATGGCTTTACTTGAGTAAGCATTTAGCTTACTATGTGGGTAACTATTTAATTACCAGGTCTCCATATGCAACTCCTTGATTTCGTTAATGCGGAACGCGGCATTCGAGCTAAGCTCGCAAAAGATATATCTGTCCCGCAAATCCTTATTTCTCAATGGGCATTAAAACGTCGTCAAGTTCCAGCTGAGCGCTGCCCCGATATCGAGCAAGCCACCAACGGCCAAGTCACCTGCGAAGAACTACGCCCTGATGTGAATTGGTCTGTTTTACGCAACAAAAAAGGAAGTACCAATGCGTAAATCATTGCCATCTCGAGCTGAGGCCATCTTTTCCCGCAAGAATGTCTGGGTGTCCATTTGCGCATCGAAATCTATATCCAAACGGTTGCAATATCGTTTTTTTAGACTCGCTCATGCAAGCTGCACAAAAGTAAGTAGGAAACTTCATGCCCGAATCAGCGACTGGAGAAACATACACATGCGATCCAGACGCAAGCGTAACCAGTTCATATCGCGAGCAATCCTCTACCCGCTTTTTGTATTCCATAAATTCTTCGTTCAGCTTGGAATATTTTTCGCTATTACCAGCTGCAAGCTCTTGGAAATGAACAGCTTTAGTCTGGAGCTCAAGAGCCGCCGTAGAAACCTCAAGCAGCTGCTGCATCATGTTCGCCTTGACCTCAGAAAGCAAAGCCGCATCACGCCTATCAATTGCATTTGTTGCAACTGTCCAAGCTGCCTGAAGAGAGCTGATTGCCGCAGAAATAGAACTGAAATCCATAAGAATTCCCCCATCGTAGAAAAAAGTTGTGTAGGAACTTCTGATTCTACGATGTGTGGGAATACCGAAGGAAGGGGCAATGAAGCTTAACGTCATCCTAATGCAGCACCGGGGCCTCATCCCCGCACAGGATCCGGTACAGGCACATCAGAATCATGGTGTCGTTTGGTGCATCCTCCCATTCGTACGCCATGAGCTTGGCTTTTTCCAGCAAATCATCGGCCATAGCCTGGCCACATTTAAACGATTTTTCCATTTTATTAATCCAAATATCAGATTGGCATTGACTGAATTATTGCATTCCAGTCGCACGGTCGCACCCCTGATATTCACCTCATTTCAAGGCAGGCAATTATGACTTGTCGTTATTCCGGCACATCTTGGTTTGATGTTCTCTACACCTCGGTACGTAACACCCCGGGTGGCATCAATGACGCTGCACGCTTTTTAACTGATCGCCGTGGCAAAACCATTCACCCCGAAACGTTACGCGCCAAGCTTCGGCACATCAACGGGGAAAGCATTTCCCTTGAAATGGTTGAGCTCCTGACCGAGTGGATGGAAGAAAAAGCCCAACCGCACCGGCTGGACTGGCTGCAATCCCTTAATGCCCGTTTCGGCCTGATTGCATCCGCTGCGCCTGCCGAAGGGAGTGCCCAAGACTTGCAAGGTTCGTTCGTCAATAAAGCGGTAACCTTTGGAGAGTTGGCCACAACCATTTCCACCTCGTTGGCCGATGGCACCATCACTTCATGCGAGGCCGAAAAAATCATTTCTGCCGCTCAGAATAGCCAGCGCAGCAGCCAGGAAATTATTGAAGCCGCTAAACGGGCTTTGGTAAAGGGGGTGTGATGGCTGCAATTGAATGGTTCCGGCTTTGGCATGACATGCCCAACGACCCGAAGTGGAGAACTATCGCTCGCGTGTCAGGCCAGCCTATTTCCGTCGTTATTTCTGTTGCATTGCATGTGATGGTTGATGCGTCACGAAATGTCACGCGCGGTCACGTTGACGTCACGGCTGAAGATATAGCAAGTGGACTGGACGTGACAGACGAAGCTGTAGAGGCGGTTTTATCCGCCATGCAAGGCCGAATACTGGATGGTGACAGGCTGACGGGCTGGGAAAAACGCCAGCCCAAGAGAGAGGACACGGGTAACCAGAAAACAGGCGCAATGTCCGCAACAGAGCGTAAACGCTTGCAGCGCGCGAGGGAGAGGCTTGCAAAAGAGACTGCCGAAGAAGGTGGAAAAAATGAATGTCACGAAGAGTCACGAAAAGTCACGACAGATACAGATAAAGATACAGATACAGAATATAAAGAAAAAACAAACAAAAAAGAAAATTCCACCGGCAGCGATCCTGCAGACAGCCCGTGTGTCGTTTCTGATTTTTCGGATTTTGCCGAATCACCGCCAGAACCCGCTGAAATCCCACAGCCTGACAACCCGGTCTCCACCGCTGGCGCCATCGCAACGTACTGCCGAAGCCAGGGCATTGACGGCAACCCAGGGCCAAGGCTCAAGCAGCTAGTCGAGCAAGGCGCAGAAATGGCGCACTTCGTGGAGGCAATTCCCATCGCAAAGCAGGCAGGCAAAGGCTTTTCGTACCTGCTGGGAATCGTGAAAAACATGCTGACCGACCCACCGAAGGCCAGAGCTTCGCCAGCAAAACCAAGCGTTTCCAGCAAGTTTGACCCTGTAGCCTACGTGAACAAAGGACGAATTCAACATGACCCAAGCATTATCGACATCTAAGCACAACCCATGGCTGGATATCCGCTCCAGCATTGGCATCACCATGATCGACCACCTTTTCAACCGGCTGGACGGGATCTACACCGGGAAGTGGCAACAGGCGTTCAAGACCCCGGCATCGATCGAGAACTGGAAATCGGCCTGGGCAGAATCGTTGCACGATCGCGGCATTACGCCCGAGCAAATCAAGCGTGGTTTGAAAAACTGCGTGGACTTGTACGACTGGCCGCCAAGTCTGTCGGAGTTTGTCAAAGCGTGCGAGCAGAAAAGCCGTGACGAGCAGATCACGCCCATCGAGGACCCGTCCAAATTGCTGGCGCATGACATCAAGCCGGACCCAGCCAAGGCCGCTGCCGTCGCAAAGATGTCCAAGTCGCTTCTGAGTGGCGAGCCGAACCAAGATTGGGCTAACAAAATTCTTGATAACCAACGGGGTCACTCAGTTGGCGTGGTCAAGATGGCCCAGATGGCAGCTCGTAGAAAGGGCCTTTTTGCATGACCAAAGGCAACGTAAACATGAAAAGCCTGGAGTCAGTGGCCAGGCACGTCATTTACTGCCAAGGCAGAAAGCAGCAGGAAGCGTTTCTGGATTTCTGTGGTAGACGCTGGAAATTCACACGGGAAGCCATTTTGGCTGAGGTTTCACGAATCAGGAAAGAGGAAAAATGACAACAATCAGTTTGAAACTGCCGTACCCAGTTTCGGCAAATCGTTATTGGAAGACACGGGTCATTAAAAACTTCGCACAAACGTACCTCAGTGCCGAAGCAAAGGATTATCGAAAGCAAGTAATGCGCCTGGCAGCCAATTTCAAGACGGTACAGGGTGACGTTTCGATAGGACTGGTACTTGGGTAATCCTCCCACAAAACCATAGCAATTAGAAGTAGAATTTCTTATAAAGGAAATTCAATGAAAAGATCACGATATACC
>NZ_JAAVNG010000014.1:0-187521 GCF_012923605.1 Advenella sp. EE-W14
ACATTCCAAGCGCCCACACTTATCGGCTGTTATATTGTTAAAGAGCATTACAACATGACCCAACGGTCATGAGGCTGACACAAACCTGCTTTACAGTAGGTCTTGTCGCATTCAGCTCAACCCGATTCAAACCCGAAGGTTTTCACATCAGACTGACTTGACTGCGTTGCTGTGTCAGCAGCAGAGAAACGAGATTATGAAGTATGTGGTTTTGTTTGTCAAGAACTTTTTTAAAGAATTTTTAAAACCGTTCTTTTTAAACCCCCTGGCAAATCGTTAACACCAACCTGCCAGACCACCAACTTCACGTTGCCTGCTTAAGCCGTAGCGTTCTAAACCAACACACTTAACCAGACTTCGTTTCCTTTTCACCGCCGGACGTTTTGGGGTAAACCCTAATGCCGTTGCTGCGAAAGAATGTAACTATAGCGGACTTCTTCGCACCTTGGCAAGCTTTTTCTACAAATATCTGTAGGTATTTTACACAAAAAAACATAAGCCATTGATTTAATTGAAAACATAAAGCAAGCCCACCCCTCAGAATATTTGTGCTTTTATTGCAACAACGCAACAGGAAGAGGTTTTCTGCCTGCACCACAGACTCCCACATATCCAAAACCCTTGCCTGAATGCTGTCCTGGCTCCGCTCACCTCACCCAACTCATTGCTCCACACATGATTTATTATCCATACCAGCGCCCGTTATTTTTTTACAACATGTGTACATGTGATCGTCTTTATCTAACATAAAGCATTTTGCTTTCTTTTATTTTTTGCAACGCAAAGCTTGAGCGCATATCAATAACAGAAGGATGCTTCATTAATACATTCATGGAGAACGCCGAAAAAGCCGCCAAATCTTTTACCTGCACTCTTAATATGTAATCCATTTCCCCGGACAGGGCATAACACTCCACCACCTCGGGCCATTTCTGCACATCTTGGGCAAATTCCTCCATGGGTGCATGACTGCCACCATTGACCTTGTTCAGATGAATGGATACATAAGCAATCAAGCCGCAACCGATCTTATCCGGATCGACCTTTGCGGTATATCCCGTGATATATCCCTCATCTTCCAGGCGCTTGACCCGTCGCAAACAAGGACTCGGAGACAACGCAACCCGATCGGCCAACTCAAGATTGCTCAGCCTTCCATCCTGCTGCAACTCATTAATAATTTGCTTGTCTATCTTATCCAGTGAATTTATTGGCATTTTATTTCCTTAATATTTTATTTATTAGAATAATAATTTAAAAATTCATTTTTTCGAGACTTATTCGCAATTTTTAGTTGTTCATTTTTTATTAAAATATCATTTACGCACAAGCTGACAATGAATCAATAACAAAAGGAGATAATCATGAACACTGAAACATTCACCCCCTGGGACAACCCAATGGGCACAGCCGGTTTTGAATTTATTGAATACACCGCCCCCGATCCGGAAGCACTGGGCAAGGTATTTATCGCTTTAGGCTTTAAAGCCATCGCCAGGCACCGCACCAAAAACGTCACCCTATACCGCCAGGGCGAAATTAATTTTCTCATCAACGCCGAAAAGGACTCTTTTGCCCAACGGTTTGCCCGCCAGCATGGCCCGTCCATCTGCGCGATTGCCTTTCGGGTCCAGGATGCCGCCAAAGCCTATCAACGCGCACTGGAACTGGGCGCCTGGGGGTTTGATTCACAAAGTGGCCCAATGGAACTGAATATTCCGGCGATTAAAGGTATTGGTGACTCCCTGATTTATCTGGTTGATCGCTGGAAAGGAAAAGACGGACACTGCGGCATTGGCGATATCAGTATTTATGATGTTGACTTTGAACCCATCAATTGCGAAACCGCCAGTCAAGACCTGAATCACCAAGGAGCCGGCCTGCAAATTATTGACCACCTTACCCATAACGTCCATAAAGGCCGCATGCAGGAATGGGCCGAGTTTTATGAGCGCCTGTTCAACTTCAGGGAAATCCGTTATTTTGATATTGAAGGTAAAGTAACAGGCGTCAAGTCCAAGGCCATGACTTCTCCTTGTGGAAAAATCCGCATCCCGATTAATGAAGAAGGTACCGAAGAAAAAGGACAAATCCAGGAATATCTGGACTTATATCATGGTGAGGGCATCCAGCATATTGCCCTGGGCACCCACAATATTTATGAGACGGTAGAAGCACTAAGGCAAAACAAGCTGAAATTTCTGGATACGCCTGACACCTATTATGAATTGTTAAGCCAACGCCTGCCCAACCACAACGAGGATGTAGCACGCTTGAAAAAGAACCGTATTCTTCTGGACGGTGGACCGAACAACGATTTACTCTTGCAGATTTTTACCGAAAACCAGATTGGTCCCATTTTCTTTGAGATTATCCAGCGTAAAGGCAATGAAGGTTTTGGCGAAGGCAACTTCAAGGCCCTGTTTGAATCCATCGAACTGGATCAGATGCGCCGGGGCGTCTTGAAAACAGTAGAGTAATTCTGCCCTTCAAA
This sequence comes from Advenella sp. EE-W14, assembly GCF_012923605.1. Taxonomy (NCBI): domain Bacteria; kingdom Pseudomonadati; phylum Pseudomonadota; class Betaproteobacteria; order Burkholderiales; family Alcaligenaceae; genus Advenella; species Advenella sp. EE-W14. Next base: position 2,495 of record NZ_JAAVNG010000014.1, read on the forward strand.
ACCAGGAGTTGATAAGCAACAAAACATGCCCGTCATTAATTGAATCAGACTGCTTTATTGAAGCAACACACCTTCAGCACGATGGGCAACCTCATTGCCCAGTGCTGAAAGCACCGCAGATTCCTGATTCCATTGATGCCAATACAAAGGGACATCAATATAAGCCCCCGGCATGACCTGCACCAGACGAGCATTGTCTTTATCGTTTAACATTGTGTGAGGCACCATGCCATAACCCAAGCCCAGACGTATGGCATCAGTAAAGGGTTCCGAAGCAGGTATGTAATGACAGGGGCAGGCACTTTGCGATAAACCCAGATATTTTTTGAGGAACTGTTCCTGCAGCAAATCATTTTGATCAAAAATCAACATGGGCGCCTGCACAGCTGTCTCCCGATTAAAACCAAGCGAAAACCAACGCTGCATGAACTCACGGCTTGCCATCATGGAATAACGCAAATTCCCCAGGAAACGGCTGGAACAACCCCTCATGGCCTGTTGATTGGAGGATAACGCCGCCACCACCAGCCCCTCCTCCATATGACGATGTGTTAAATCCTGATCAATTAACAGGATATTAAGCAAAATCCGGTTTTCTATTACAAACGTTGAAATAGCGGGCATGAACCAGGATCCGATTGAGTCATTATTAACGGATATATTCAGCTCCAGAAACTGGTTTTCTGAAGGAAAAAAAGTGCGTTGGAAATCCTTGAACAACAACTCTCGCTTACGTATAAACTGCGCCAGCTTCATGCCTTGCCTGGTTACCTGACACGGCCGGGTTCTTTGCACCAATGGCGCACCCAGCGCATTTTCCAGCGCCCGTATTCGTTGCGATATTGCTGCTGGCGTAATATTCAGTTTTTGGGCTGCTGCCTCAAAACTGCCGCCTTCAAGAATAGCGATAAATGCCTGGGTCTGACGCGGATCAAAGTCATGAATCACAACACTTCCTTAAATATAATTTAATATATATAAAATAAATTAAATTATATTTAAATAACAATCCGTTCAATGCATAATCCAGTCTTCTGAACTATATCCCATTCGATTTCCCCATGAGCGCTCTTTTTGCAGGATTCCTGCTCTCACTTTCCCTTATTTTAGCCATTGGTTCGCAAAACGCGTTTATTCTTCGCCAGGGCCTTAAGGCTGAACATGTTTTCTGGGTATGCCTGATTTGCGCCATTTCTGACGCAACGCTTATTGGCATAGGTGTTGCCGGTTTTAGCGTGGTTTTGTCCCAATCCGGTTTCTGGCTGGCCACCATCCGCTATGCCGGTGCCGCTTTCCTGTTTTTTTATGGACTCATGAATTTCATTTCCGCCCTCAAAGGGCAAAGCAGCTTGAATGCAAGCCAGATCAACACACCCAGCAGCCTGAAAAAAACACTATTAATCTGCCTGGCCTTTACCTGGCTGAATCCGCATGTCTACCTGGACACCCTGCTTTTGATCGGTTCTGTTTCTACCCGCTACCCGGGCAAGGGCCTGAACTTTTTCCTAGGCGCCAGCCTGGCATCCCTTTTGTTTTTCTTTTCATTGGGCTATGGTGCCCGTTTGCTGCAACCTTTGTTCAAAAGGGCAAGGGCCTGGCAAATACTGGATATAGGCACCGGTATGATTATGTGGTCAATCGCCCTTTCATTAATATAAAGCCCTCATAAAACCAGTTCACGCAGTGATTATGTCGTTAACAGGTAAAAACCGGGCTTTTTTTATAAGACAGCAGCATGCCTGCCACATCAAAAAGCCTTCAATTTATCGGGAAAACGTTTCATGAACTTGTTTACTTTTTCAGACACCACAAAAGCGCAATAAGGCTGATTGGGATTACGGGCAAAATAATTGTCATGATAGGCTTCGGCTGGCCAGAATTGCGCCTTGGGCAACAACTTGGTAACCACCGGCAAAGCAAACTGTTCTTGCAGCCGTTCTATGTGTGAACGGGCAACGGCCTCCTGCCCGGGGTTCTGTAAGAAAATGGCCGACGCATATTGCGGCCCCACATCATTTCCCTGACGATCGGGCGTGGTCGGGTCATGCGTTTCAAAAAAAACCGTCAACAAGTCATCAAAACCGATTTCCTGTGGATTAAACTCAATTTTCACCACTTCAATATGACCGGTATTTTTTTCACACACCTGCTCGTAACTGGGATTATCCACATGGCCACCACAATAACCCGACTGCACATCAATCACACCGCGCAGACGTAAAAAAACCGCCTCGGTGCACCAGAAGCAACCACCTCCCAATACCGCTGTTTCTGTTAATGTATTATTCATTAGTCGCCCCCTCCAAACTCAAACCCCGAATCCATCGGGCAATCGTCAATGCGTCTTCCTCACTGATTTGTGGCTGGGCTGGCATGGGAATGACCCCCCATCGACCTCGCCCCCCCTGGCGAATTGCCTGAGCCAGATAGACTTCAATTTCATCGCTGGCCTGCTGGTAGCGTTGGGCTATGGCTTTGAACGGTGGCCCTACCCGGGCCTTTTCCACCTGGTGACAACCCAGGCAAACTTTTTCCTGCGCCAGTTTTGCCCCATCAAGCTGACCGGAAGCATAAACGGCCGTTGACCCGCACATCATTAATAAAAAACACCATCTACCCAGCGAACGCCACATATTCAACCCAAACATAATTAAAATTTAAACAATTAAATGTATTTACACGACAACTTCCGGAACATTCGCCACAACACTTTATACTTTTTTAACTGCGATAATGCTATTGTATCCAGAAAATTGACTGAACCAATTATTTCTCATTCCCATACAACAGAACCGAACACATGATCCCATTTCCCGAAATCAATCCTGTTGCCATCGAAATTGGCCCATTAAAAGTCCATTGGTATGGGCTGATGTACTTGCTTGCCTTTGCCCTGGTATGGATACTGGGCAGATACCGCATAAAAAAAGGCATGATTGACCTGACCCAACAACGCTTTGAAGACCTGATCTTTTATGGTGTACTGGGCGTCATCCTGGGTGGTCGCCTTGGCTATATCCTGTTTTACCAACCTTCTTTTTACCTTGCACATCCACTGGAAATCTTCTCGATCTGGGACGGCGGTATGTCTTTTCATGGCGGGCTTCTTGGCGTGTTACTGGCCATGTATCTGTTTGGCCGTAAAGTAGGCAAGACTTTTTTCGAAGTGACCGATTTCATCGCCCCCTTGGTGCCACTGGGTTTGGCCTGCGGACGTCTGGGCAATTTCATTAACGGTGAACTTTGGGGCCGCCCGGCCGATGTCCCCTGGGCCATGATTTTTCCAGGTGCCGGCAATATTCCCCGCCACCCTTCACAAATTTACCAGATGCTGCTCGAAGGGATTCTATTATTTATCATCCTGTGGTTATTTTCAGGCAAGAAAAGACCCGTTGGTCAAGTCAGTGCCGTTTTCCTGATGGGATATGGCGTTTTTCGCTTTATTGCCGAATATACACGCGAGCCCGACAGTTACCTGGGTTTTCTGGCCCTGGGCTTTAGCATGGGACAGTGGCTGTCCATCCCCATGATTCTGGCGGGCATCTACTTATATATAAGCAGCACAAAAAAAACGGCGAACAACAAATAAATTCAAAGCCCGTACCAAGCAAAAAGCGGATCTTGAAACCAAGATCCGCTTTTTCATTAAATGCCCCGCATGTACCGTCTAGGCCGGCACCTCGAACCCTAAAGTTCAAGATTGGTCACCATCAATAAAGCTTCGGGTTCGTCTGACGAGAGACGCTCACACCCACTTCATAATCCGATAACCTGATGCCATAAGCATAGGTAAGAGATGATAAGCCAAGTCACGAATACCGCAGGGACAACCTTTCGTGTAAATTGATAATACACTAAAACTTGTTTTCCAGCCTGACTTTTACAAGCCTTTTAATTCATTAATTCCATCATCAAGCAAAGTATTGAGTTCCTCAATTTTTTTCTTGAAGTCACCGTATTGTACACCAGCAAAAGGCCCGTCAACCGCCCTCACAGACAAAAGATCGGAAGCCATTTGAATACATGCCATGATCGCAATACGCTCATTGCTAACCGATGCATTGCCAGAGCCTTTGATTTTAAGCATAAGCTGATCTGCATGCCTGACGGCCTCTACCAGCTTTTGCCGTTCTTCAGAAGGGCAGGCAAGAGAAAGCTCACGCCCCAGAATTGATACATTGACCCGTTCCATTATTTAGCTCCTTCCGTAACAGCACCAGGCAAATTGGCCAACACGTGTTCTACACGATCACGTGCCTTCATGGCTCCCTCACGAAAAGCAGCCAGCTCGCTTTGCGCCTTGGCCAGATCGATCTGCAACCGGGCAATTTCCTGTTGCGCACTTTCGAGCTCGGATTTTAACCGAACATTCTCATGCTCAGCCTTGGCACGGATTTCACCCACTTCCTGCTCATGGTTATCCAGGCGCTGCATAATGTTCTTGAACTCGTCCTCACGGGCCTGGAATTGATCGCGGTATGAGTCACGGGCCTTTTCGGCCAACTCCAGCCGTGTGGCAATGGACTGACGCTCAGCCATTAAACTGCGTGATAATTGAACCACTTGCCCGACACGAGCAGCAACTTGATCTAAGTCTTGCAACATAGTGATATCGTATTCAGTACAAAAGGCGCGCTTACAGGTAAACGCACTGGATTAAAAATAAGAAGATATTGATTTTACCCTGTATTCAAAACCACAAACCGGATTTTTTAATATTAAGGTATATTAATCTTTCAAGTGTTTTTTCCATTTTGACATCAACAGGATTGCCATGGCATCAATTACCGAAAAATCTTACGAAACGACCCCTGCCATCAATGTGGCTTTTATAGGTTTGGGCGTTATGGGCTTTCCCATGGCTGGTCACCTGGCCAGGGCGGGTCACAAGGTTTGCGTCTACAACCGCACCACCGCCAAAGCCGAAAGCTGGGCTGCCGAGTTTGGCGGATCATGGGCTCCTACTCCGGCACAGGCCAGCAAAGACGCCGATGCTGTTTTTTGTTGCGTGGGCAATGATGATGACCTGCGTAGCGTTGTCCTGGGAGAAACGGGCGCTTTCAATGGCATGAAACCAGGTGCCGTTTTTGTTGATCACACCACGGCCTCTGCCGATGTTGCGCGCGAACTATATCAATTAGCCAAAGAAAAACAGCTGGAATTTATCGATGCCCCCGTTTCTGGCGGGCAGGCGGGCGCTGTCAACGGCGTGCTTACTGTCATGTGCGGTGGCGAACCGGCTGTTTTCGACAAAATCCAGGCGGTTGCAAAACCCTACTCACGTGCGATTACCCTTTTGGGTGAACCCGGTGCCGGCCAACTGGCCAAAATGGTCAACCAGATTTGCATTGCCGGCCTGGTCCAGGGCCTGTCGGAAGCCATTGCCTTCGGAGAAAGGGCAGGTCTTGACATGTATGCCGTGCTGGATGTCATCGGCAAAGGTGCTGCTCAAAGCTGGCAGATGGATAACCGTGGCAAAACCATGATTGAAAACAAATTTGATTTTGGTTTTGCCGTAGACTGGATGCGCAAAGACCTGGGCCTGGTACTGGATGAGGCAAAGCGCAATGGCGCCCTGCTACCGGTCACGGCTTTGGTCGACCAGTTTTATGCGGAAGTACAGCAAAAAGGCGGTCACCGCTGGGATACCTCCAGTCTTATTTCCCGCCTGAAACCCTGATCAGCCTTAACCCTGCAAAAAAGTCGTGCCTTTTTTGAATGGTACGACTTTTTTCACTATATACTCAAGGTCTTAGCATCAAAAACACTAACAACCGAGAAAGACAAAACCGATCAGTTTGAAATAAATACATCACCATGAGTCTGCTGATACTCAAGCAGCTCTTGCTGAACCGCCTTACGCGTTTTGGTACTGTTTACCACAACCGCCGGAGAAGAAGACTCTTTAGTCATGCGCTGTTCGACTTTTTGTCCTGCATCGATACTTGCGGCATTGGGCACAAACGGATAATCAGACTCACTCAAGGCTGAGGCATGCACCGCACCTGCGGCAAGAGTAGTGGCAATAAGGGCGGCTTTAATGATGTTTTTCATAATAAACTCCAAAATATTAATGACTTTCAATAAAAATCAAGTTTCATACCGATTTGTTAAATTTCGGGAAAGTTGATTTGATGGGTTTATTATGAAGCGGTAAACGTGATAGAAAAATAGCGATTGTTGCAAATGTATTTCCATTAATGGAAATATAATCAGACATTTATCCTACAATTAAGAATATTTATAGCAATTTTAGTTCCAATCAATCACGAACACACTGGAGAGTCATCATGAAAGTGCTTGTATGTGGTGCAAAAGGCTTTATTGGCGAAAACATTTCCCGGGCACTTAAACAGGCCGGCCATGAAGTGATTGCCGGCATCTCGGCACGACATGCCGGTGCCCTACCCAATAGCGTGGTGGTTGACTATGCCAAAGATACCACCCCCCAGGCATGGCTGCCCCGGCTTGACAATGTAGATGCCGTCATCAATGCCGTGGGTGTTCTTCGCACGTCCCGTAACCGCCCCATTGATGCCGTACACCAACACGCCCCCATCGCCCTATGGGATGCCTGTGCTCTGGCAAACATTAAAAAGGTCATACAAATCTCAGCGCTTGGCAGCGAAACCAGCGAAACACAATACGCCCGTACCAAACGGGCTGCAGACCACTACCTTATGGGGCTCGCTGACAGTGGCAAAATAAACCACACCATATTGCGCCCCAGTATTGTATTTGGCAAAGGTGGCGCCAGCAGTGGGCTCTTCATGAACTTGGCCAGATTACCTTTGCTGCTTTTGCCCAAACCGGTTCTGCATGCGCGTGTCCAGCCTGTTTCCGTACTTAATCTGGCTGAAGCTGTCGTTGCCCTGCTGGGCCCTGCCCTTGTACAACAGGGCATTATCAGCTGCACCGGAGCAGAACCGGTTCTGATGAGTGATTTCATTGCCAGCCTGCGACAACAGTGCGGTAAAAACCCGGCTCGCGTTCTACCTTTACCTGACAGCCTGAGCATCCTAAGCGCCCGCCTGGGAGATCTGGCCCCAGGCATTCCATGGTGCACAGAGACCATGACTATGCTGGCCACCAACAATGAAGATAGTTGTGCTGATTTTGAAGCCCTGATTGGACACACACCCGTGCATTACGGTGAGCTGGTGAGCAAGGCCTGGAACATCTAAAGAAACATGACTGCGAAATGCAACAACCATTGGAAGTTGAAATATTTACTTGAGGAAAAACAGAAAAAGATGAGATAAATTGAAATTAATTGCTGATTTGTTTTTTTATTCAAAAGCAATTAATGGTGCCCAGGAGAAGACTCGAACTTCCACAGGATTGCTCCCGCTAGGACCTGAACCTAGTGCGTCTACCAATTCCGCCACCTGGGCACTTACATGCGATTTGCTTATTTACTGCGTTTCGCGATGAAGATGAAATTATAATCCCATTATAAAAAAACACAAGTCCTGTTTCTGATTATTTTATGATTTTTTCATCTTTGTTGTTTTCAATACAACAAAACAACAATTTCAATCATCACAATACAAAACTGGCCGGTGCCATTTAAACAGCACCAGCCAGTGAATGATAAACCGATTACCGCTACTCAACACCCAACGGGATTTTTGCTTTCTCCGTTTTTTGGGTATTGGCGGCATCTGTTTTTTTGCCACGCCCCGCCTGTGATTTACGTCCATAAAACTGGCGCGGCCTGGAAGTTCGGGTTTCGGATGGATTGCGAAAAATGATTTTGGACAACTCATTCAACGCCTGCATATATACTTCACGTTTGAATTCGATCACTGAATCCAGAGGAACCCAATACCGGCTCCAGCGCCAGGCATCAAATTCCGGATGATTGGTTGCCCGTAAACTGACATCAGAATCCTTGCCCACCAAACGTAATAAAAACCAAATCTGCTTTTGCCCCTTATAATATCCTCGCGACTCGCGTCGCACAAAATTATCCGGTACGTTGTACCGTAACCAATTACGTGTTCGTCCCAATATTCGTACATGCTCTGGTTTCAGACCAACTTCTTCATGAAGTTCACGGAACATGGCCTGCACAGGGCTTTCACCATGATTAATGCCACCTTGCGGAAACTGCCATGAATGTTCTCGAATTCTTTTACCCCAGAACACCTCATTCTTCTGATTAACAAGGATAATACCAACATTAGGACGGTAGCCTTCGCGATCCAGCATGCGGCCACCCCCATTTTCAAATACAATTTAGTTGATTATACGTATCTATTGAGTCTGTAACCATGTTAGCATCCAAATTTCACTTAAATACCTTAAAAGAAGCCCCCACAGAAGCCGAAATCGTCAGTCATCAATTAATGACACGTGCCGGCATGATTCGAAAACACGCAGGCGGCATTTATACCTATATGCCGTTAGGCCTGAAAATCATGCGCAAAGTAGAGGCGATCGTTCGTGAGGAAATGAACAAAGCCGGTGCCATAGAGCTGCTTATGCCTGTTGTTCAGCCCGCGGAACTCTGGATGGAATCCGGCCGCTGGGAACAATACGGCCCTGAACTGCTGCGCATCAAGGATCGCCATCAGCGTGACTTTGTGCTGCAACCCACTTCTGAAGAAGTCATTACCGATATTGCCCGTAATGAAATCCACAGTTACCGGCAACTGCCCGTTAATTTTTACCACATCCAAACCAAATTCCGTGATGAACGCCGCCCCCGCTTCGGCCTGATGCGTGGTCGTGAATTCACCATGAAAGACGCCTACTCTTTCGATCGCGATGAAGCCGGTGCCCTGGCCAGCTATGACATCATGTATAACGCCTACATGCGTATTTTCAAGCGTCTTGGACTGACTTTTCGTGCCGTTGCTGCCGATACAGGCTCTATTGGCGGCTCACGCAGCCATGAGTTCCAGGTGATTGCCGATACCGGCGAAGACCTTATCGTGTACAACCCCGACTCTGACTATGCCGCCAACATAGAACTGGCCGAAGCGCCTTGCCTGATTGAAAAACGCGCTGAACCAACCCAGGAAAGTCAGGAAGTTGAAACACCCAACGCCAACAAATGCGAACTGGTTGCACAGCAACTGGGGGTCAGCTTGGACAAAACCGTCAAATCGGTGGTGTTCGTCACCACGCCTGAAGAGGGGCCTGCCCAAGTATGGCTGCTCATGGTGCGTGGCGACCATGAAATCAACGAAATCAAGGTCAGCAAGCTGCCTGCCTTCAAACATGGTTTTCGTCTGGCTACCGAAGAGGAAATTCTTGAATACTTTGGCTCTGAGCCCGGCTATCTTGGTCCGCTCAATACCGCCAAACCCGTCAACATCATTGCTGACACCACAGTTGCCAATATGTCCGACTTTATTTGTGGTGCCAATAAAGCGCCCTATCACATTACCGGCATCAACTGGGGCCGTGACCTACCCGAACCCGAAGTGGCCGATTTGCGCAATGTGGTTGCCGGAGACCCGGCCATTGGTGAGCCCGGTACGCTGGCTATCCAGCGCGGTATCGAGGTTGGCCATGTGTTCTTTCTGGGTGACAAATATTCGTCCGAACTGAAGGCCACTTTCCTGAACGAAAACGGCAAACCCGAAACCTTGCAAATGGGCTGCTACGGCATTGGCATCAGCCGCATCACCGCCGCCGCGATTGAACAAAACCATGACGAAAAAGGCATTATATGGCCAATTGCCATGGCCCCCTTCGAGGTTGTCATTTGTCCGGTGGGCTGGGGAAAAAGCGAAGCCATTCGCAATGAAGCAACAGCACTTTACGAAACCCTGAAACAAAACAATATAGACGTTATACTTGACGATCGTGATACCCGCCCCGGTGTCATGTTCTCGGAATGGGAACTCATTGGCGTGCCGATCAGGGTTACCATTGGTGATCGAGGGCTCAAGGACGGTATTATCGAGGTACAGGAGCGCAGCAAAGCAGAGGCGGTTAAAGTCCCTGTGGCAGAAGTAAACGCTTACGTTTTATCCTTGTTTAACAACCTTAAAAATACGCTATAATTCACTGATTTATCAGGGTTTTAAATGTCTGAAAAACAAGACAACAGGCAATTCACACTTCCCATCCGGGTTTACTACGAAGACACGGATGCCGGAGGTGTGGTTTTTTACGCCAATTATTTAAAGTTTTTTGAGCGTGCCCGCACTGAATGGCTACGCCATCTTGGTGTCAATCAATCAGAGTTGGCCAGCAGTGACAACCGCATTTTTGTGGTTGTCAACACCCAACTGAACTACAAAAAACCCGCCCGGCTTGACGATATGATTGTCATTAAAAGCAAAATCACCAAAGTCGGCGATGCCTCTGCCACCTTCGTACAATGGGCAGAACGAGACGCCCAGCTACTGGTTGAAAGCACGATTAAAATATGTTGCGTCAACAATCAAACTTTCCGGCCAGCGGCCATACCCCCCTCAGTCAGAACCTTATTAATTTCCGTGCAGGACTAATATTTTATTATGCAACCCGTTCAAGATGAGATGTCAATTTTCTCGCTGATAGTCAATGCGAGCGCCCCCGTACAAATCGTTATGCTTATCCTGCTGGCCATTTCGGTGGTCTCCTGGACTTACATCATAAGCAAACGACTAACCTTAAAACGCACACAAACACAAACCCGCGAATTTGAAAATGCCTTCTGGAAAGGCGGTGACCTGTCTTCCCTGCACCAGTCCATCAGCCGCAACACTGAAGAGCATGGTGCACTGGCCCGTATTTTCGAAGCGGGCATGAGCGAATTCATGAAAGCCCGCCGTACCGGCAACACCGACATCAATACGCTCATGGAAGGCCCCAACCGCGCCATGCGAGCCACCTACCAGCGCGAACTGGATCTGCTCGACTCCCGTCTGAACTTTCTGGCTTCTGCCGGCTCGGTCAGCCCCTACATTGGGCTATTGGGCACCGTCTGGGGCATCATGCACTCTTTCATCGGACTATCAACTACCCAGCAGGCAACTCTGGCAGCGGTTGCGCCAGGTATTGCCGAAGCGCTTATCGCCACGGCCATCGGCCTGTTTGCAGCCATTCCCGCTGTCATTGCCTACAATCACTTCTCAAACGACATCGACAAACTGGCCAACCGTTTTGATAGTTTCATTGATGAGTTTCTGAATATTTTGCAACGTCAGGTACGCTAATCATGTCTTCCAGAAGAAACAGCCATCGACGTGGCCGTCGAATGAAAAATGAAATGAACGTGGTTCCCTATATCGACGTCATGCTGGTATTGCTGGTTATTTTCATGGTCACGGCCCCCATGATCACGCCAGGCCTGATCAACCTGCCCTCGGTTGGCCAGGCGGCAACAGTTCCGTCAACGCCGGTTGAAATCGAACTTGCCGAAAACGGTGACATTTCCATTCGCCTGCGTGAAGCCGGCAAAACCTTCCAGAAAATCGAGAAAGACAATTTACTCTCCGAGGTGCAGGCACTGGTTCAGGCTGACACCCCCGTCATTATTGCCGCGGATGGGAAAGTCCCCTATGAGGATGTCGTCAAAATCATGGATACCCTGCGCAGCAATGGTCTGACCCGCCTTGGTTTGCTGGTGAACCAAAACAGTGAAAACTCCTCAAATTAAGATTGCCTGATTAACACGACCTATTTTCATGAAACACACTGAAAATCCTAACGAGTTCTATGAGCAGTCCGATGACCGCAAAGGGCTTATCGGCGCCCTGACGCTTCATAGCCTGTTAGTGATCGCACTTATCGTCAGTCTGCTGGCCTCTCCCGAGGCGCCCACCGGTCCCATACAATTGGAGTTGTGGACCGAAGGTACGGAACAGGTACTGAAAGCACCGGCCCAAACACAGTCTCCCGAACCGGAAGAAGAAGATACCACAAGTGATGAGGACCCTGATCCACCGGTTGAAGAGCTGGAAAGCCAGGAATCCCCGGCAGAACCCGAGGCGGCCCCCCAGGCATCCGAACCCCCTCCTTCTGCCCAGAAACCGGTAGCCAATGCCCAGCAACAGGAAGATCCTGAAATTGCCATAGAAAAGAAACGCCAGCAAGCACAGGAAGAGCAGCGTCAAAAAGCCTTGGCGGATGCCAAGGCAGCCAAAGAGGCCCGCGAAAAAGCACTGGCGGAAGCACGAGCCCTTGAAGCCGCTCGCGAGAAAGCGCTGGCAGAAGCCAAAGCCGCGAAACAAGAAGCCGAGAAAAAGGCCAAGGCACTCGCGGAAGCCAAGGCAAAACAGGAAGCTGAAGCCAAGGCAAAAGCACTGGCAGAAGCCAAGGCCAAGGAAGAAGCCGCCAAAAAAGCCAAGGCACTGGCAGAGGCCAAGGCCAAGGAAGAAGCCGAGAAAAAAGCCAAGGCCTTGGCAGAGGCCAAAGCCAAACAGGAAAAAGAAAAAGCACTGGCCAAAGCAAAAGCCGATGCCAAAAAAGCGGCCCAAGCCAAGCAGAAGGCCGAATCCCAAGGCGAAGCCTTGCGGGCAGCCATGCGTGGTGACATTGCCAGTGCCGCCGGTATCAAGGGTGGCGCAAGCAACCGGAATCAGGTTGGTGGCGGTGGCGGCAACTCAGCCTACGCCAGACTAGTACAACAGTGCGTGCAGCCCCGCCTGCTCTTTAACGGCAATGCCAAACTGGAGTTAACCTATCGCGTTGATTTTGATGCCTCATTCAAGCCAAAATCAGCCAAAATTACGAAACGCTCAGGCAATCCCGCGTTTGATGCTGCTGTACAAAAAGCCCTGATGGCATGCAATCCATTTCCAAAGCCACCATCAGGAAATACCTATGTGACAGGTCCTTACACCTACACACCACGATAACTCTTACTTTTTTGTCTGACTAAGGAGATGTGCTATGACTGCAACCCTTGATAATCGCAGCATGCGGAATACCGGCCAAGGCCGGCTCGCATTCATGCACCGTGTTTTTCTGTTCCTTGTTTTTGCATGTTTCCTGCAACTGGGCAATTTTGCCCAGGCCCAGGTTCAGGTCGCCCTGCAAGGCTCTGGTTCTGCCAATAAATTTCCTATCATCATTGCCGATTTTGCCGGCACCAATGGCAAGGAAATTGCCGATATTATCAGTGCCGACCTGATCCGTTCCGGACAGTTTGAAGTGACCCGCACCCAGGCGCTTACCATCGACTCAAACGGCACTCCTAACTGGGCTGCCATCTCCAACCTGGGCGCAACAACCGTTGCTTATGGCTCTGTCAACGGCACAACCGCCAATTACCAGCTTACCGACACCGCATTGAGAGCCCCTCTTGAGGCCAAAAACATTGCCGACCCTCAAATGCGTCGTCTGGCCCATAAAATCGCCGATGCCATCTATGAGAAAATGACCGGAGTGCGTGGCATTTTCGCAACAAGAATCGCGTATTCAACAGGGCAACAATTGGTGGTCGCTGATGCCGATGGTGAAAACCGCAAAGTCGTCGTCAACTCACCCAGTTCCATCATTTCTCCCGCCTGGTCTCCAGATGGTTCAAGATTGGCTTATGTCAGTTTTGAAACCGGCAAACCCGTTGTTTATATACAAAACCTGGCCACCGGTTCACGTCAGGTGGTTGCCAACTACAAGGGCAACAACAGTGCACCCGCATGGTCTCCAGATGGCAGCCAACTTGCCGTGGCGCTTAGCATGAATGCACTCTCAAACATCTACCAAATAAGTGCCTCGGGTGGCTCAACACCGCGCAAACTCACCGATTCGCACGAAATTGATACAGAACCTTTTTACTTCCCGAATGGCAGTGGCATCATCTTTACCAGTGACCGTGGTGGCAGCGCACAAATTTACCGCACGGGTCTGAATGGTGGTGGCGCCAGCCGTCTTACCTTCAACGGGTCTCAAAACGTCTCTGGAAAAATTTCACCAGACGGCACAAAACTGGTATATTCTAGTCTAAGAGGAGGCTCATACTCCATCGCCCTGCAAGGGCTGGGTGGCGGTTCGGATAAAACCCTTACTTCCGGGCCCAATGATCTTTCTCCAAGTTTTGCACCAAACGGGATGCAAATACTTTATGTTTCAAGCGGAGGCTTAAGCATTGTTAACACTGACGGCTCTTTCCAAGCAAGTATTCCATCAGTCGGAAACGTATCAAGCGCTGCTTGGGGCCCGTTTACTGATTAATCGTGTATATTTTAAAGGAAATACTATGAGTTCTCGCATCGCGAAAACTTTGGCAATCGCAGCCATCGCTGCCTCCCTGGCGGCATGTAGCTCAACTCCATTGGATGGCAGTGCAGGTACAGGCGACTATGCATCAGGCGCTGCCATGGATCCATTCAACCCTAACAGCCCGTTAGCTCAACAGCGCTCTGTTTATTTCGCGTTTGACAGCTATGCTGTTGAACCGCAATACCAGCCTTTAGTCCAAATGCACGCTCAGTATCTAACCGCACACCCACAACAGCGCGTTCGTATTGAAGGCAATACCGACGCTCGTGGAAGTGCCGAATACAACTTGGCTCTTGGTCAGCGCCGTTCAGTTGCAGTTGGCAATCAACTGGTACAACAAGGTGTAAACGGTAACCAGATCGAAGCGGTCAGCTTTGGTAAAGAGCGTCCCAAAGCATTAGGTAACACCGAAGAAGCCTATGCAGAAAACCGTCGCGCAGATATTAACTACCTCCGTTAATCGCTCGTTCGGATAATTTGCATTGTGACACGCCGCACGGTATGGCTGTGCGGCGTTGCTGTTTTACTGGAGTAAACATGATCGTTAAGAAAAAACACACACTTTCACTGCTCACCACCGCTTTTTTTTGTAGCATCTTGAATACCAATGCCTATGCATTTGAAGATGAAGATGCACGTCGTGCCATTCTTGATCTGCGTGCCCAGCTAAGACAAAGTGCACAGGCAAGGCTTGAGCTTTCCAATAAAATCCAAAACCTTCAAACCCAAATTACCCAACTGCGCGGAGAAGTTGAAAGACTCAGTAGTGCAGACACACTTTCGCGTCAATCGGCACGTGTCGAGGCCGGCTATGACCCCACCCCCCAAGTTGGTGACCCTAACGAACAGCGTGCTTATGATGAAGCCCTTGACCTGTTCAGGCAGGGTAATTACGCCCAATCCAGCGTAGCCCTGGGAAATTTTGCCACCACCTATCCAAACAGCCCATTGACACCCAGCGCCCGTTTTTACGAAGGTAGCAGCCTTTATGCGAGCAAAGACTTCAGAGGTGCCATACAAAGACTGCAATCCATGGTGGCCAACTACCCTGCTGACCCCAAAGCCGGAGATGCCCTGTTAGTCATTGCCGGGAGCCAGGTTGAACTCAATAACATTGCTGGCGCCAAAGAAACCCTGCAAAGCATTATCAATCGATATCCCGACACCCCTTCCGCTGATACGGCCAAACAGCGTCTGGAACTGTTCAGATAAGTTATTCCCGCTTCAAAAAAACAGGCATCATTCCATCGCACCTTCCTCAAGTGTGATCATGATGCCTTTACTTTTATACCCTCTTTCCCGCACTGTCATGGATTCTTCCTTTCCCATTAAAACTCTTCAGACCACAAGCAGCTGTTTTCACTACCAAGACAAGGGGACAGGCCCAGCACTATTGTTAATCCATGGCTCATTGTGTGACTTGCGGTACTGGCGCTGGCAACTGCCCGAACTTGCCGGACATTGTCGGGTCATTGTGCCGAGCCTGCCCCACTACTGGCCCCAGGAAAACGCCCAAACCGAGTTTTCGGTTTATCAGCATGCCCGCGACATGCTTCACTTGCTAGATGCCTTAAATATTGAGTCCGCCCATGTTCTGGGGCATTCCCGCGGTGGTTCGATTGCCATCCAAATGGCACTGGAGCAAAATGACAAAGTCCGTTCACTCATTCTGGCCGACCCCGGAATCAG
Source organism: Advenella sp. EE-W14 (assembly GCF_012923605.1). NCBI lineage: Bacteria > Pseudomonadati > Pseudomonadota > Betaproteobacteria > Burkholderiales > Alcaligenaceae > Advenella > Advenella sp. EE-W14. The sequence continues at coordinate 18,353 of NZ_JAAVNG010000014.1, forward strand.
AACCCGCCAACAGGAAAGCCATGCCAACTTTAAACATGAAGCACTACTGGCCATACAGGAAGGAAAGCTTGACGAAGGCCTGGCTGTTTTTATTGATGCCGTCAGCGGTGAAAACACCTGGAAACGCATGGTCAGATGGTTCAAGCAAATGGTTCGGGACAATGCCAATACGCTGATATTACAACAAAATGAACCGGCCTTTTACTTTGATGAAGCGATTTTTTCAGCCTTGACGCTCCCCATTACCCTGCTGGGTGGATCAGACAGTCCAGCCCCGTTTCCCCAAATCATTGCACGTCTTGACAGCATTTTGCCCCAGGCCCAAAGCCATGTCATCTCGCCTGCATCTCACGGCATGAATCTGGCCATGCCTCATGAGTTCAACCGGATTATCCTTGATCACTTAATTCAGCAAGCATTCACCAATTAAAATAAAACATGGATTTGGCCAAAAACACAATAAAAATCATATGCACAAAAACACTCATATGAATATAGCGTGACCATGCCTTGGTTAAGGTTTTGTGTTTCATTTTGACAATGGCAATCAAAAAATGCACAAAGACGCTGAAGGCCAACAGGATTTTAAGACTCAGCTGCCAGGCAAAAGCCGATGAAAAAGGATGGGATAGGACAGCACCGTAGCGCATGGCCATTAGTACACCGGAAAGAAACAGCACAACCACCACCCATGGCATGAAACTTTTCACCCGTTTTCCAATGACTGGCATCACTTCATGCCGGGCGGACCTGGAAACCTGCTTGCCATGAACGGCAGACAGAACCAGCACCTCGAAAAACACCCCGCCCACAAAAACAATCGCGCAGAACAGGTGTACGATATGCGCAATACTGTAGCTCATATAACGTCCAATCCAGCCATAACCGATATTTAATGGTCAAACGACCGGGCATTGACCGGCTTCAATTCACAAGTAACCGGAATTCTGTCTCCGGTACCCAGTACAAAACGGGTTTGTATTTTATCGCCCGCTTTCAGGCCTGCAGCCGGCTTTTCAAGCATGGCATGAAACCCGCCAGGTGCAAAATGCAAGGTTTCACCTGCCTTGACGATGACTTCAGGCACCATTTCCATGCCCGACTGTCCATCTTTCATATAAGAACGATGCAGCATGGTCTCTTCAAACGCATCTGTTTCAATAGCCTTGATAACCGCTATTTGTGTGGTGTCATGATTCTTGATATCAAAAAAACCACCCGAAGGGGTGACTGAGGGCATCAGGCGTACCCAGCATTTTTCAATGGAAACATTGTTGGTACCCTTTTCGGTGCTTACTTCGATATTCATGGCATGACCATGGCCGTGTCCATGCTGGGCATATGCCCCCGACATCAAGACTGCAGACAGCCCCAAAGACACTACAAGCATTGATTTTTTCATATGCCACCTTTATCAAAATAAATAATTAAAAATCCAAAATTAAATAATGCTACTTATTCCGTTTTGAACATACTATCATGTGCTTGATCCAATGTAATTGATCTGCGTTATCACTTGAACGCGGCCTGACAACTTTCCCGCGCCCCACAATAAAAAGACATGCTTGTTAAGCATGTCTTTTTATTGTGCATGAATCATGCGGGATCATGGCAAAGCTGCCAAACCGGTTTACATATGACCGGTTTTTTCATAGCGGTCATGCCAGCTCAAGGCTTCTGACAAAACATGTGGCGTATGGATCCCACGTCCTGAATTGCAGGCCCGCTCAAAATAATCAAGCAAAGCTGCCTTGTAATCAGGATGCGCACAGTTTTCGATGATGCAAATTGCGCGCTGACGTGGTGACAGGCCTCGCAAATCGGCCAGTCCCTGTTCGGTCACGATGATCTGGACATCATGCTCAGTGTGGTCTACGTGAGAAACCATGGGGACAATCGCGGAAATGGCACCGTCTTTGGCTGTTGAGGGGGTCACAAAGAATGACATATAACCATTGCGGGCAAAGTCACCCGAACCGCCAATGCCGTTCATGATACTGCTTCCCATAATATGCGTTGAATTCACATTACCATAGATATCGGCCTCGATCATGCCATTAATGGCGATAATGCCAAGACGCCGCACAATTTCAGGGTGATTGCTGATTTCCTGGGTACGCAAAAGGATACGTTCACGATAAAAATCGATATTATCATTTAACTCTTTAAGCCCGTCGGCGCTTAAAGACAAGGCTGTAGCAGAGGCGCTAACGAGTTTTCCGGATTTGATCATGTCCAGCATGCCATCCTGGATCACTTCGGTAAACGCCTTCAGATTTTCAAACTCACCTTCATTAAGACCAGCCATCACGGCATTGGCAATATTGCCCACCCCGGATTGCAAGGGCAACAGGTTCTTGGGCAAACGACCTGCTGCCACTTCCTGGCTAAAAAACGCCAGAATATGTTTGGCAATGCGTTTGGAGGTTTCATCGGGCTCGGTAAACTTGTTGACCCGGTCTGTTTCATTGGTTTCAACAACCGCAATAATCTTATCCAAGGGGCAACGCAGATAAGGCTCGCCAATTCGCTGGTCGGGCTCGGCCATCATGATGGGCTTGCGATTGGGCGGCAAAGCCGTACCATAGTAAATATCGTGCATGCCCTCGAGCTTTTCACTTAATTTATGGTTGACTTCAATAATAACCTTGTCTGCCTGGTCAATCCAGGTTTTATTGTTACCCACAGAGGCGGCAGGAATCAAACGACCATCCTCCAAAATGCCCGCAACTTCAATAACCGCAATATCCAGTTTTCCAAAAAAACCAAACCAGGCAAACTGAGCGACATGTGACAGGTGAATATCCATGTAATTCATTTGGCCTGAATTGATTTTCTGACGGCAAACGGGATCAGACTGATAGGGTAAACGCATTTCAATGCCATCAACCTCTGCCAGAACACCGTCCAGCTCAGGGGCGGTTGAAGCGCCTGTCCAGACGCTGATACGAAACGGTTTGCCCTGATCATGAACCGATTTGATGTGCTTGGCCAATGCAAGCGGAATGGCTTTGGGATAGCCGGCACCGGTAAAACCGCTCATGCCGACATTAACACCGGACGGAATTAATTTAGCTGCCTCATCCGCACTCATCACTCGGTTTTGCAATGCAGCACATTTTATTCTTGAATTAGTTGACATATTTTTACTTCACGAAAAAAAAACGCAATACTGCGCGTAATAAAATAATGCATCAATAAATGCACACTTCACTTTATAATCGGTAATACACCCTCTTGCTTACAAATACACTCCAATTGCAACAATATGTTATATTGATTTGATGAAAATCAATAGAATCAAGGGTAACATCACAAGCTGATTATCATAAAAACAACCTGAGACATGCGAGACACAAAATGAATCCGACAACATACGATTTCATTCTGGTAAGCCGAAAAACAATGCTCAAAACCTTGCTTTGCATGGCATTGCTGGCCCCCATTGTAGCACCAGCCCAATCAGTACCCACGATTAATATCTGGCAAACGGCAAGTTGCAACTGCTGCAAACAATGGGCACAAGAGATGCAACATTCGGGTTTTCACCTGAATATCCAAACCGTTCCTGATACAACGATGTACCGCAGACAATTCGGCATTCCTGATGAGCTGGCTTCATGCCAAACAGCCCAGGCAGGGCCTTACGTGCTTGAAGGACCGGTTCCTGCCCGGGATGTGATAGACATGCTCCAGAGCCAACCCGATATTATCGGGTTGATCAATCCCACCCTGCAAGCCCAGCCTCCCAAGGCCAAGACAAAAAACAGTGTCCCCACCAACACTGCGCAAAGAACGTACATACTTCATAAAAACGGACAGGCCACCCACTTGCATCCCAACTAAGCACCGCCTGCCGGGCGGGCTGCCGGTTTTAATTCGGTGCTCTGCCCGAATTCCAATGATAAAACCCAATAACCTTATAAAATCGGGTAATAACCAAGCAATAAAAATTTCGTTCCAAAACAGCTGGTTCTTCGGTATGGTTTGACCATCTGATCCTGCAAATGTAAACAAAGGAGTTCCTGAAAAATGAAAACATTGACATATACGCTGGCCGCTTTTGCACTGATTGCCGGTGCTCAAACGGCACAGGCATCCACGCTGGACACCATCAAACAGCGCGGTGAGGTTCTGTGTGGTACCACCACCGGATTTGCCGGTTTTTCGGCCCCCAATGCCAAAGGCGAGTGGGAAGGGCTTGATGTGGATCTGTGCAAATCAATTGCAGCGGCTGTTTTGGGTGATGCCAACAAATTCAAGGCAGTCCCCCTGAATTCCCAGCAGCGTTTTACCGCCCTGCAATCGGGCGAGGTCGATGTTCTGACCCGCAACACGACCATTACCCAACAGCGTGATACCGCACTGGGCATTTTGGGTGCCGGCATCAACTTTTATGATGGCCAGGGCTTTTTGGTACCCAAAAAGCTGGGCGTTAAAAATGCCAAGGAGCTGGATGGTGCCACCGTTTGCATGCAAACCGGCACGTCCAATGAAAACACGATGGCCGACTGGGCACGCGCCAACAATATTAAATACACCCCCGTTGTATTTGACCAGTTCAATGAAGTCGTCAATGCCTTTGCGGCAGGCCGTTGTGATGTATTCACCACCGATGCCTCAGGCCTGGCTTCCATCCGTATTTCAAAATTAAGCAACCCCGATGACTACGAGGTCCTGACGGAAATCATTTCCAAAGAGCCATTGGGCCCATTTGTACGCCAGGGTGATGACCAGTGGCTGAATATTGTCAAATGGACTTTACAAGCCCTCATCAACGCCGAAGAGCTGGGACTGACTTCTGCCAATGTTGATGAAGCACTCCAAAGCACCAATCCCAATGTGCAGCGTTTGCTGGGCGTGACACCCGGTGCCGGCAAAAACCTGGGATTGGATGAAAAGTGGGCTTACAACATCATTAAACAGGTTGGCAATTATGGTGAAAGCTTTGAGCGCAATGTGGGTCAGGACAGCCCGCTTAAAATCAAGCGCGGCCTGAATGCCCAATGGAATGAAGGCGGCCTGTTATATGGCCTGCCTGTAAGGTAAGCCGTTTGCATTTAATACGGCAAACTTAAACGTCAACACTGCCACAAGCTATAATACCTTTTTTGTGGCAGTGATTTACGTATGCACCCCCCTTTTTTTGTTCTTCTGGATGATGCGGTTACCCAAACCGGACTGCTGCACGAACAACTGGTTCACACTGACAGCATAAAAGCCGATGACCTCGGGCACTTGCAATCCCTGCTGCTGCAGGGCTGGCAAAAAAACCGGCATGCCATTGTGTGGGCGCCCTATGGTTTGGGTCAGGACATAATCGGGCTAAAAAAAACAGAGCTGCCAGACACGGGCACTTTTACGCAAGCGCAACATGCCCTGCAGGTTCTCTGGTTTACCAAAAAAACCGTACTCAACAACCTGGAAGCCATCCAGGCGTGGTTACATGCCCAGTTCAGTCCTGAAGAACCCGCCGGCCTGTTACGACCAACGCTGGCGCAGAACCAGGCCGATTACATTGAAAGCATCGAACAGATCCGGCAAGACATTGCCGCTGGTGAAGTTTACCAAATCAACTATACCACCCAGCTGCATTTTCAAACCTATGGCTCGCCCTTTAAGCTCTATCAGAAATTACGGGCAAAACAAGCCGTGCCATACGGGGCCCTGGCCTGCCTGCCCGCATCATCCGCTCACACAGGCAATGAAACAGCACCCAGTGCCTGCTGGACCCTCTGCTTTTCACCTGAACTGTTTCTGGACATCCGCCACGATGGGAGCATTCATACCGAGCCCATGAAAGGCACGGTACCCGCTCTGGATGATGGCCGGAACGACGCCCGTGCCAAAGCACTGCAGGCCGACCCCAAAAACCGGGCGGAAAATGTCATGATCGTTGATTTACTGCGTAATGACCTAAGTAAAGTTGCCGTGCCAAATGGTGTGAAGGTACCCGAACTTTTTAAAGTCACACCGTTTGGTCCGGTATTGCAAATGACCACCCCCATTTATGCCCAGGCAAAACCCAATACCCATATGGGTGATATTTTTCAGGCACTCTTTCCGTGCGGGTCCATTACCGGCGCGCCTAAAAAAAGAAGTATGGAACTGATTGCCAAATATGAACGGCGTGACCGTGGCCTGTATACCGGCAGTATCGGCTATCTCGAGCCCTGCGAGGGCGGACTGGGCTTTTGTGGCAAACTCAATGTTGTCATCCGAACCTTAAATCTGACAGAGTCAACGCCAGACAAAACCACACGACCCACACCCACAGCCAACACCCTGCCCTCACCGCTTCACTTTACCGGTATCATGGGAGTGGGATCGGGTATCGTGTATGACAGCACCGCTGAAAGCGAATATGAAGAATGTCACTGGAAATACCGTTTTTTACAAAGCCTGCCCATTGATTTCACTCTGTTTGAAACCATGCTGTATGAGCAGGGAAAATGTCTCCTTCTTGAAGCCCATTTATCACGCCTGAAACGTTCCGCCCATGAGCTGGGATTTGTCTTTCATGAAGCAAGCGTGCGTCAACAGCTCACCAGCCACTTCAGTCAATTGCAGCGGCAAGATAAAAACACCGGACATCCCCTGGGCTATCGGGTTAAGGCCAGTTTACATGACAATGGTTCCCTGAGCATTCAGCATGCCGCGCTGGAGCCCCTTGCACAAGAAAAGCAAAGCGTGATCATTGCCCCGGTTTGCTTTCCCAATCAGGATTTTTTGCGTCGTTACAAAACCAGCCACCGTCAACCATACGATGAACACATGCACCGGGCCATACAACATCAGGCCTTTGACAGTCTTTGTTTTAATCAGGATGGTTTTCTGCTCGAAGGCGCGCGCAGCAGCATTTTCATTTACCATCAGGGCCAATGGCAGACGCCGCCACTGGAGCTGGATATTTTGCGCAGCGTGATGCGCGAACAAATCATGCAAAATCCAGCGCATTGGCTTGCCGCTCATACTCCCGCAAACGCACATCCCACTAACGCGGCATGGACGGTAACAGAAAAAACCATTACCCGCGAGCAAGTGGAAAACGCTGAAATTATTCTGGCCGTTAATGCACTTAGGGGAATTATCCCAGTAAAATTGCTACACTTAAACGATTTTAACGCTTAATAACCAAAGGAAACAATCCATGAGCTTTCCCCCCTGTCCACAATGCACTTCTGAACTGACTTACAACGATGGCATACAATGGGTTTGCCCTGAATGTGGGCATGAATGGCTTGAGGGCGAACAGGCCCAGGCTGAAGAAGGGCGCGTGGTTAAAGACAGCAATGGCACCGTTTTGCAAGATGGCGACAGTGTCACCCTGATCAAGGATCTGAAAATCAAGGGTTCATCACAGGTCATCAAACAAGGTACCAAGGTTAAAAACATCCGTATCGTAGACGGTGACCATGACATTGCCTGCAAGATTGAAGGCAGCAACATGATGCTGAAGTCCGAATTTCTGAAAAAAATTTAAAGACAGATATGCTTTTCCATGAGCAGGCTTTACATCATGGAAAAGCATGAGCAGCTGCTGCAGCCGACAACGGGCAAAAACTAAGGCTGACGGTTCAGGGTATGCTCAAGCAATAACACCACAATACACCCCATGATAAAACCATTACCAGCTATGGGTCGTGCCATGGCAGGAATCTGCGCCACCACCTCGGGGGGCAGAAAAGCAATCAGAATAGAAAGCATGACCGGAAAAGCGATGGTTACGCCACTGTAAAAATCAACAACGCCCTTTTCCCGGACCAGCATTTGCAAAGATGCCGCCAATTGTGCCGACATCACATACAATAACGCTGCCCCCATAACAACGGCAGGTATCAGGGTCATGAAACCGATAATATCCGGCACCCATGAACATAGCACCAACAGCAATCCTGCCAGCACCAACGGATAACGCGAAGCACATTGGGTAGCCGCAATCACGCCCGGGCTCATGGAGTAATCAATTGGACCAATCACACCAAAAAAACCAGCAATCATATTACCCAGCCCGGTGACGCCTACTCCCTTTTTGCTACGCTCGGGCATATTATGAGCACCCAGCATGGCACCTACCCCCTGGATGGAACCCAGTTCATTAATCATGAGAGCAATAAAACTGAAGAAAAATGCCAACAGGGTTGGCGCATCAAACTCGGGCTGCCACACCAACGAAGTCACAAACAGGGCACCCGTTTCTGCCCGGGGTAACACCGCAGGCAAACTGCCAGGCCAGCCGGCAAGACTAAAATACACCAGCGAGCCCAGCACCAGACCCAGCAAAACCACCATGGATTTCCAGACACCCGCCAGCCACCTGTTACCCACCAACATTATGAGCGTTAATGAAATGGCAAAGACCAGATTACCGGCTGCCGGGCCGGTTTCACCCATGGATAAATGCAAAATGAGCGGTGACAGGGTAATCGCCACCAAAACCAAAATAACCACCACTACCCGGGGCGTAAAAATTTTCTGGATTTTACTCAACCCGCCACTAAAGGCCAATAAGGCAATGCAAGCACCCCCGGTTCCTATGGCGGTATAGATGGCCGCCTCAGAACCGGTTCCCGCCACAACACCCAACAGCAATACCGATGCGGGGCCCACGATCAGGGGCAGCCTGTGCCCCCACAACACTTGCACAAACATGACAAGCCCGCATACGGCAAACAGTTTTTGCATATACATGATCTGGGCAAAAACATCCCGCCCCTGCAAAACCGCCACCACACTGCCAATAATAAGCAAAGAAGGTACCGCGATACTAAACCACTGCAACCCATACATCAGCATGGGAAATGCACGGGGTTTATCATCCAGTTGGTACTTCATTTAAATACATCCTTCAAAAAACCACAGCCCTTTTCAGTATTTCCTGGGGATCGGCATAAACATGCGCCCCGACAATACGCCCACCCGGTGAAAACCGGCTTTGAATAAAGGCATCGGCAACATACGAAGGCGCATAATGACACATCAGGGTGGCTTGCGCCAGCAAAATCAGTTCCTGCACCACCTGCCGGGCACCGTACTCAAGCTCATGGGCATCATGACGCAAACGCATCTTGAGCGTGTTGATCGCCTGGCTCAACAAAGCATGCATGCCCGCCTCAGCGGAAAGATTGCCCAGCAAGATCTCTGTCAACTCGGGCTCGTTGCGTAAAGCCCGCAAGACATCCAGGCACATTACATTGCCTGAACCCTCCCAAATTGAGTTAACCGGTGCCTCACGCAGCAAACGCGGCATGGGGCCGTCTTCCACATAACCATTACCGCCCCAGACTTCCATGCATTCAGCAACCGTTTCAACCGCCCGCTTGCATACCCAGAACTTGGCCGCAGGCGTCACAATGCGTGCATAGGCTCGGGACAGGTCTGAATGCCGGTTTTCCATCGCATGCGCAAGCACCATGGACAACCACATGGCCGCCTCGCTTTCCAGTACAAGATCACACAAGACCATTTGCATCAAAGGCTGCTCAACCAGTCTCTTACCGAATACCCTTCTGTGTCGGGCATGATATACGGCCTGCACCACTGCCTGGCGTAACAAAGCCGCACTACCCAATACACAGTCAAGCCTGGTTTGAGCCACCATTTTAATAATGGCCTGTATGCCCCGCCCTGGCTCACCGACAGGCAAGGCCCAGGCGTTTTGCAGCAAAACTTCGGCACTGGCATTGGAGCGGTTACCCATTTTGTCTTTAAGCGCCTGTATTTGTACTCCGTTCAGTTGGCCATCGGGGCACCAGCGCGGTACATAAAAACAACTTAACTCGCCTTTTGATTGCGCCAGAACCAGATGGGCATCGGAAAGTGGCGAAGAAAAAAACCATTTATGCCCATTCAGGCGATAAGTCTGGGTGTGTGCGAACTGACCTGATGGTTCTGCAATCGTGGTATTGGCACGGACATCGGATCCTCCCTGTTTTTCGGTCATGCCCATGCCAATCATCATGCCTTTCTTGCCTTCCAGGGGTTGATCGGACGCATCGTATTCCCGACTGTACAAATGCGGTACCAGCATCTCAAACCAGGACTCATATTTCAAGGCAGGAATGGACGCAAAGGTCATGGTAACCGGACACAGACTGCCCGCTTCGGTTTGACCATGCAAATAAAACAATGCCGCCCGTCTGACATGGGCATTGCTTTGCCAGGCATCGGCATGAACGCCCTGTTGAAACAGGTTGCGTAACAGCTCGTGCCAACTGTCATGAAAAGAAATGGTGGCCGTTTGATGATCCGCCTGCTTCAACATCCTGAGCTGCGGTGGATGCTTATTGGCATTGACCGCATGTTGCAATAAGGGGGCAGACCCCATCAGGGCACCATATTCCTGGCAATCTTCCAAGGCCCATGAAGCGCCCAGGGATCTAAGGGCTTCTTTTAATGCAGGATCAGAGTCAAAAATATTGTAATTGCACAAACCCGTGACTTGATTGTCTGAAATCTGTTCATGCCGCATATCAACCTCCTTTGAAAACACCCCAGGTATTTCCTGTTGATGACTGCTTTACTTATTTACTTATATTCTTACTTATATTCCATTGCCATGTTTTTAGCCAGCGCCACAACGTCTTTCAAGAGTCCTGACTCATCATTTTTACGCCAACTCATCATGATCGGTGAAGTGAACCCAACCGCCTGAAAGTCAATATAAACCACATCGTCACGCAACAATCGTCTCACCGACTCGGGAACCAGCGCAATACCGATACCGGCGGCCACCAGGCCAATCGCCGTTTGCAACTCGTTGACTTCCTGCACGACATTGGGCACATACCCATGCTGACTGAACAAATCCAGAACATGGTCCGCATAACTGGGACGAGGAGCGGCCGGATACACAATCAGTGATTCCTGCAAGATTTCATTGACCCCAACCCCCGCCACACTGGCCAACCGGTGATATCTGGGCACAGCCACCACCAGGGATTCATCACGCAGCACCACACGTGCAATTTCAGGATCGCTTAATTTGATCCGCCCGATACCAAGATCAATACGTCCCATTTTCAAGGCTTCAAACTGTTGCAAGGTCGTCATTTCCACCAGACCGATTTCCACCTGCGCACTCAATTCCCTTAAAGCACGGATAAAATCAGGCATGTAGCCATAAAGCGTGGAAGGCACAAACCCCACACCAAACCAGACACGGTCTTTCTTGCCGATCCGTTGCGTAGCCTTGATGGTCTCTTCCAGCTGCTGGGTCATTTTCTGGGTATGATCCATAAAGTACTTGCCCGCATCAGTAAGACGGATTCCACGCCCCTGGCGCTCGAAGACCTTGACCCCCAGTTCTTCCTCCAGTAGTTTGATTTGTCTGCTTAACGGCGGCTGCGCGATATGCAGTAACTTGGCCGCCCGGGTAAAACTAAGTTCCCGTGCAACACAATGAAAGTACCGAATTTGTCTTAACTCCATAACCCATACCTTTAAAGTATTGACACCTACAAATATAGTCTTAGACAGCAGAAAAAACTACAAGGATAATTATTTCATCTACATTAAATCATATGGCTATATCCCATTCAGTCATTCCCTGTGACAGGATATATTCCATACCTTAATTCCGGAGATTTCCCTGATGCCAAACCGCAATCGTTCATTTGTGGCAAAAAAAATATTAACACTTGCCACTGCCGGCAGTTTGCTTGCTCTTTCCAATAGCGCGCTGGCCGCCTACCCCGAGCGTCCGATTTCCTGGATTGTTCCCTTCCCGCCCGGTGGTGCCATGGATGTTATTGCCCGCACGCTGGGTGAAGCCATGAGCCAGGAACTGGGCCAATCTATTGTGGTTGAAAATAAACCCGGTGCAGGCGGCAATATTGGTGCTGCGCAAGTTGCCAGTGCCAAACCCGATGGTTATACCATCATGATTGTTGCCAACGGCATGGCAGTCAACCCCTCATTATACAAACAACTCACTTACGACCCCATCAAGGACTTTTCCCCCATTTCCCTGCTGGCCGCCGTCCCCAATATTCTGGTCACCCAGGATAGCCGCAATGATGTCAACTCAGTCAAGGACGTGATTGAACAGAGCAAAGAAAACCCCGGTAAATACACCTACGCCTCGGCAGGTGTGGGCACTTCCATTCACCTGGCGGGTGCATTGTTTACTTACCTGGGCAAACTGGACATGCTACATGTTCCATACCGTGGCAGTGGCCCGGCTGTCACCGATTTACTGGGTGGACAGGTGGATTACATGTTTGACAGCATTACCTCTGCCAAACCCCATATTGATGCAGGCAAACTCAAGGCACTGGCCATTACAACCGATAAACGCTCTTCCACCCTGCCCGACCTGCCCACGGTTGCAGAAAGCGGGCTGAAAGGCTATGAATTGACCCCTTGGTTTGCCACCTTTGCGCCAGCCGGCACGCCCGACGACGTTATCCAGACACTGAATAAAGCCATGTTAAACGCCATGGACTCAGAAAAGGTCAAAACCACCTTTGCCACGATTGGTGCGGAAAAAATCGGCAGCACACCTGAAGAACTGAAAGCTTACCTGCAGGATGAAACCACCAAATGGCAAAAAATCATCAAAGACACGGGAATTTCCGCGAACTGAGTAAAATGAATACTCATGGACTATCTTTTTTAAAGGAACGCATATGCTATACATGGTTGAAATGAACGTTAATATTCCTCACGATATGCCCGAGGAAGTGGCCAATGAAATCAAGGCTACTGAAAAGGCATACTCACAGGAACTGCAACGCTCCGGCAAATGGGCTTACATCTGGCGCGTGGTGGGCGAATATAAAAACGTCAGTATTTTTGATGTGGAAAGCAATGAAGAACTGCACACATTGCTGTCTGGCCTGCCCCTGTTCCCGTACATGGATATCAAGGTAACGGCCCTGTGCCGACATCCTTCGGCCATTTAACCCACCTGCTTGTCACCCCAGTCATCTTATAACAGCAAACTTCAAACCCGGTTTGCTGTTTTGTTTTTCAGCAACAGGAACATTTATGAGCTCTATCCAGATTAATAATGAAACCTTCAACTACGAGTTGAACGGTCCCGAAAACACCCCGGTTCTATTTTTCTCAAACTCCCTGGGTACCACCCACAGCATGTGGGCCAAACAGGTGGACTATTTCAGCAAAAACTATCGTGTCTTGAGCTACGATACCCGTGGGCATGGTGAATCCGTCAAAAACAAAGGCCCTTATACGCTTGAACAACTGGGCAATGATGTGCTGCAAATCACCCAGGCCCTGGGCATCGAAAAGTTCAGTTTTTGCGGCATTTCAATGGGTGGTCTGATTGGACAGTGGCTGGGCATTCATGCTCCTGAAAAACTGGATAAACTGGTGGTGTGCAACACCGCTGCCAAAATCGGCCAGGAAGCTGGCTGGAATGATCGGGCCGCTCTGGTTCGTTCTGAAGGCATGAATCCGGTCGCCGATGGTTCTGCCGGCCGCTGGTTTACCGAAGGCTTCGTACAGGCCAACCCGGCTAGTGTTAATGCGCTGATTAACGGCTTGCGCCAGACGGACGCCGAAGGCTATGCCTCATGTTGCGATGCTTTGGCCAAAGCCGATTTACGTGAAAAAATCGCACTGATCAAAACGCCTACCCTGATTGTGGCTGGAAGCCATGATCCGGTAACCACCGTGGCCGATGCCGATGCGATGGCAGAAAAAATTGCCGGATCAAAACGGGTTGATCTGGATGCCTCACACTTGTCCAATATTGAAGCCAGTGAAGCCTTCAATCGTGCCCTGGAAGACTTTCTGAAGAGATAACTCCCTGCCATGACAACAATGCCGGCATATCTGTTTAAACAGAATATGCCGGCATTGTTGCAGAAAAAACGATTTGCTCAAACTGCCTTTATGGCAAGCACCTTCCCAGCCATGCTGAAAAGGTGCGAACATTAAGCTTGTGCGCGAGCGCGGGTTACTTCAGTACTGATCAAATTCTGGCGATCGGCATGCAGATCAAAGTTGAATTCGATATGAGAGAATGGGCCATTCATGTCATATTTCTTGATCACTTCAGGATCAGACTCTTTCTTGACCTCAGGAACCAATCCCTCACGGGTTGCAAAAGCGAAGTCATCCCACAGGTATGGATCACCATCAATATTGATCTGGGTTGTCAGCTTGCGCTGGCCTTCAGCGGTCACAAAGAAGTGAATGTGTGCAGGACGATGACCATGACGACCCAGTTTTTTCAGGATCACATCGGTTGCGCCACCGGGAGGAACACTGTATCCAACGGGCAGCACACTGCGGAAACAGTAACGGCCGTTTTCATCGGTACGAATACTGCGACGCAGGTTAAACTCTTCCTGTGAAGGATCGAAGTGGGAATAATTGCCCAAGTGGTTGGCATGCCATACTTCAACCAAAGCGTTTTTCAGCGGATTACCTGCCTCATCACGCACCACACCTTCCATCACCAGCGGCTCACCAATCTCACCATCCTTGTCCAGACGGGCAAATCCTACGGATTCTGGTGCACCGGCCACATACAAAGGTCCTTCAATAGTACGTGGTGTACCACCGGTAATACCGGCAGCAGCCTCTTCCTCATCCAAACGGATATCAAGCAAGCGCTCAAAACCCAGACCAGCTGCGATCAGGCCATACTCCTGACCACTGTTGGCCAGGAAATTCAATGCTGTCCAGAACTCGCTGGGGGTAATATCAAAATCTTCGATCGTATTGAACAAATCGCTAATGATACGATTGATGATTGCCTTGATGCGCTCATCGGCAACGGGGGACTCGGTAGCCTGCATTTGTGCCAGCAACGCGGCAACGGACTCTTTACTCATAATGTCTCTTCCTTTTGCGAAGTGATAAAAAATTTCAATAAATGTTTAACGCTTATATAGCCGTTATTTGCGTGTGTAAAAATTCACCTTATCATCGTCCAGACTGATGCCCAGACCCGGACCGGTTGGGATTTTCAGGGTGAAATTACTGTAATCCAGCGGTGTTGCCAGAATCTCATCTTTCAACAGAAGCGGTCCAAACAATTCAGTCCCCCACTCGAGATTGTTCAAGGTCGCAAACAAATGGGCTGCTGCAATGGTTGCAATAGATCCTTCAAGCATCGTACCACCATACAAGGCAATATCAGCCGCTTGCGCAATACCAATCAAATCACGGGCATGCTGCAAACCACCGGCCTGCTCAATCTTGATGGCGAACACATTGGCACAATGCTGTGAAGCAAGCGTAAACCCATCTTCCGGACCTTTCAGGGACTCATCGGCCATAATTGGTACAATGCCCAGCGCCGTCAAGCGTTGCATACCCGCCAGGTTTTTCTCATGAATCGGCTGTTCCACCAGCTCTACACCCACATCAGCCAAAGCACGCAGGTTTTGTACTGTCTGGGTTTCAGACCAGCCCTGATTGATATCAACACGAATGCTGACATCATCACCCACAGCCTTCCTGATGGCAGCGATATGCTTGATATCGTCTTTGGGTGAGCGCATGCCAATTTTCAGTTTGAATATATTGTGCCGACGTGTTTCCAACATCTGCTCTGCTTCGGCAATATCTTTTTGCGTATCGCCACTGGCCAGCGTCCAGGCCACTTTGATTTCATTGGCAACCACACCACCGAACAGGGCATTCAGCGGAATGCCAAGACGTTTGGCATAGGCATCGTATAAAGCCGTTTCTATCGCGCACTTGGCAAAACGATTGTCTTTAATGGTTTTATTGATCAGTTTGCGCAAGGCCGCCAGTTTAGTGGCTGATTGACCAACAATAAGAGGCGCAAAATAACTGTCAATATTTGTCTTGATGCTTTCAGGGCTTTCGCCACCATAATTCAAGCCACCAATGGTCGTGGCCTCTCCAATACCTTCAATGCCATCAGAAGTCTTGATGCGCACCAGCACAATGCTTTGGCAATGCATGGTAGCCACAGACATTTTGTGTGGCCTGATGGTAGGGATATCCAAAATCCGGGTATTAACTTCAACAATCGTTGCGTCCATCTTTTCCTCTGATGAAATACTGCTTTTCATTAATATTTCAAGAGTATATAAGCACAAGCCTGATGGGTCTAATACGGAATTTATTGCAATTCATACCAAAAAGGTATGAGTATGCATCATTAAAAAAACCGCTATCCCTTACAGGGAATAGCGGTTTTTTATTGGGCGCAAGGACTAGGATTCTAGTCCTGAGCGCTTATTACCACTGATAACCGGCACCAATGGTTGCACCCATTTGGCCACGTGAAGATCCTGCCACGCTACCTTTAAGTACCCACTTGCCGTTTTCTGTAACAGTAGAAGCACCAATAGCATAACCAGACTCAGAGGCATAAACACCACCAGCCATGGAAATCATGCTCTTGCCTGGCAAATAAGCCTGCGGCAGGCCTGCAACAGCCATGGCAGTTGCGGCACCGGCATCAGCACGTTTTTCAACACGGCGGACATCACCACGCAGGGATGAGATGTCGTTACGTACTTCGGTTAAATCAGCGGGTGTTGCACCCTGAACCATACGGGTAACCTGATCCAGGTTCACGGCATCGGTTCCGTCAACCGCTTCAGCAACACCGGTCAGGCGACGGGCCTCACCACTTTCATTCCTGAAATTAACCTCGTTGCCACCTGTAGATTTACCTACGGTAATGGCTGCGTTGGGACTTGCCTGCTGAACCAGACCAATCTTGCCATCATTAACCTGATTATATAGATTGGTTACGGAATTACTGACGCTGTTAAAAGCATCTCCAACATTAGTGTAGTTATTGTTAACAATACCACCTTGAGTAATCTCATTGATATTGTAGGTGGTGCCAGTAATGGAACCATCAATATTAACTACTGTATTTCCACCCAGCGCATCGGCAATGGATTGATTGGTCGCATGCAATTGAGCACCGTTGATAGCATCGGTACTTGTTGCATTAACTGCACCCGCTGCCACGCCAGTCAACTTACGGGCCTGGCTGTCTTTATTCTGAAAGTTCACCACACTGCCATCGGTATCTTTACCGACAGTAATATCTCTTGAAACAGTATCTTGCTGTACCAGATTATTGCCACCCACAACGTTATTTTCAAGGTCGGTAACACGAGTATCCAGGTAATACAAGGCACTTCCCACATCAGTAAATGACTGACTGGCATCAGAGAAACCATTGTAAGTGGGGCCGGTCACTGTACCGTTTAGCGCGATGTTGGCACCACCACCCAATGCATTAATAACTGGTGTCAATTGTCCAACGGTAGCGGCATCACTGGCTTTAGTGCCATTTGCAACATTAGTGATACGACGCTCATTACCCACTGAACCGACTGAAACGGTATTGGCTTCGTTGGCAACAGAGCCTGTACCCAGGGCAACAGCATTTGTTGCTGTCGCTTGAGCAAGCGCACCGATTGCCACAGAGTTATTGACTGTCGCCAGAGCACCTAAACCTAAAGCGGTAGAACCCTCTCCCGCGGCAGAAGCACCAGAGCCTATAGCAGTAGCGCCAGCCTTTGCCGCAGAAGCGGCACCACCCAAGGCCACAGTAGCCTCAGCCGTAGCCGCTGCGCCTGTACCCAAAGCGGTCGTTAATGCACCACTGGCCTTGGCTCCATCACCAATCGCCATGGCGCCTGCACCATTAGCGGTAGCAATAGCACCGGTACCCAAACCGTTTATTTCTCCACCACCAATTGCAATTTCACCAACAACAGGGGCAGGGATTGGGTTACCGGGAGTAGGTGCAGCGGCAGGCTTCACCAAACCTAAAATATTACCGTCAGATTGCAACAATGCCAGGTCCAGTGGCTGTTTGCCCTGCAATGCCAACGACAAATCATCAACCAGATCCAGATGCAGATTTTGTGGCAACTCGATACCCAGGTTGCTTGTAACACCATTAACAACGCCTACAATCGGATTAACAACCGGAGCCAAGGCACCCAACAGGGAGTTAAGCAGGCCTTCAACCGGTTTCAAAACAGGTGTCAACACACCGTCAAGTGTGTTGCCGAGCTGGTTTTGGGGTAAGGTAATACCAGTAGCCAAATCAAGCACATTGCCTGAACCACCTTGAGCGCCACCACCCAGTAAACCACCAAGCAGGCCACCGCCCTGGCCGCCACCCAGCAAACCGCCAAGCAGGCCACCACCCTGGCCACCGCCCAGCAAGCCGCCTAACAGGCCACCTGACTGACCGCCAGATTGTCCACCACCCAGCAGACCGCCCAAGAGGCCGCCTGAAGCAGCAGCACCCGTTCCGGGATTGCCGGTTGAGCCACCTAACAGGCCACCCAGCAAGCCGCCCCCTTGACCACCACCAGTTAAACCGCCTGTCAGGCCGCTTAACAGATTATTAACAGTACCAATAACAGGGGTAAGTGCGCCTTGATCGCCAACCAGGGTATTAACCAAACCACCTACGGGTGCCAATGGGCCATTGGCAGATGTCAAATCGTTAACCAGACCGGTAACAGGAGCCAAAGCGCCGGTTTGAGGATCAACCAGACCATTTATCAGGCCACCTACCGGTGTCAGGGCGGTATTGTTTACCAGCCTGCCAACGGTTCCCTGGACATCGGTAATTACGCCATCACCGGCACTGCCACCACCTAACAAGCCACCAGACTGCCCACCACCCAGCAAGCCGCCCAAGAGGCCGCCTGAAGCAGCAGCACCCGTTCCGGGATTGCCGGTTGAGCCACCTAACAGGCCACCCAACAAGCCACCCCCTTGACCACCACCGGTTAAACCGCCTGTCAGGCCGCTTAATAGATTATTAACAGTACCAACAACAGGGGTAAGTGCGCCTTGATCGCCAACCAGGGTATTAACCAAACCACCTACGGGTGCCAATGGGCCATTGGCAGATGTCAAATCGTTAACCAGACCGGTAACAGGAGCCAAAGCGCCGGTTTGAGGATCAACCAGACCATTTACCAGACCACCTACCGGTGCCAGGGCGGTATTGTTTACCAGCCTGCCAACGGTTCCCTGGACATCGGTAATTACGCCGTCACCGGCACTGCCACCACCCAGCAAACCACCGTTGCCACCGGTCAAACCACCCAGCAGTCCCAGAACAGGGTCAAGCGGGCCGCCTTGGGCACCACCGGTTAAACCACCGGTAACACCACTTAACAACCCATTGACTGTTGCCACCACAGGCGTTAAGGCGCCTTGCTGACCAACCAGACCATTAACCAGACCACCAACAGGTGCCAGTGCACCAGAGGGTGAGGTCAGGTTGTCAACCAGGCCGGTTACCGGTGCCAATGCGCCGGTTTGCGGATCAATAAGACCATTGGCAAGACTGCCTACAGGAGACAGGACGGTATTGTTAACCAAGGTACCAACAGTACCTTGTACATCGGTAATCACGCCGGTACCGGTAGCACCTGTTGCACCGCCCAATCCACCTACCAGGCCCAGAACGGGATCAAGCAGGCCACCCAAACCGGCACCAGCTCCTTGACCGCCGGTTAAACCACCAACGACACCCAGCACTGGATCAAGTACGCCGCCAAGAAGATTGGTTGCTGTTGCCCCCTGGGAGCCGGTTAATCCACCGACAATTCCCATAACGGGTGACAAGGCTGCTGTGGTAGACAGATTTGCAACATTATTGATATTTGGATTTGACTGGGCATTGGCTACACCACCGGTGATGCAAAAACCCAAAATACCAGCCGCCACTGTTTTGAACAGAATACTGCCGCTGCGTTTTCCTTTGGTTTTGGTTTTTTCAGATACGGCAACGTAGGCGCCTGTATGTTCATTCCAAACAGACTTGTAGATATGGTTCATTTGTAGCGCTCTCCAAACAATATATAGAAGTACCGCATCTATACTCATCATCTTTTGATTGCCTAACAAATAACGACGTTGCTATAGCAAAAACAGAAAACAAACTGAATGCGGCCAATATTAAAAAAATAGAAAAACATGTAACTTTGGGGAGACACGATAACACCAGATGATTACTTTAGAAACATTCTCATTCTTTAATCAAACCCCTATTGTTTTGATTAAAATATTAAATATTATTAATTAATAAACAAATAGTTTTAATAATTATTTTTCAAAAACCAAAAAAGTAACAATTTAATTCCATAAACATCAAATCATTGAATTTTGGAAAACAATTAACCCCTTATTTTTAAAGCCTCTACAAGATATTTTTCTCTTTAAACAAAATAAGTGGCAGCAAGTTCTTGTGAGCAACGCATACGACAGGATTTATTTTTCATGAAATTTTGTAAAAAATTGTAATGATGTTGTTTTGATGCATTTTTTTCATTTTATTAATCAAACTTAACATTTCATTAAGAAATTTTATGTGAAGTAAATTACCATTTTTCATTTAAAAAACAGGATGTTCCAGCATAAATACCGCACATTCCCCCTATGAAAATAATGTCAATAGGCAATCCCCCTGAAAACAGAAAAAACCAATAATGAGTACACCGTTATACGGGTAATTTTCATACTTTCCACATCCACGGAATTCGAGTTTGACGGTTGCGGCATATATTGCTTGTCGTCAGTCATTTAACCCCTATAATTAACGTTGTTATCATTTTGTCATACACGGCGGGAACAAATACTGCCGCCTGACCCATTTATACACAAGCCTCATTCATCATGAACACTACTTCTGAACATCAAGTTGAATTTACAATTAACCGCAATGCCAATCCATTACCAGAGGCAGAGCGTAATGCCATTTTACAAAACCCGGGTTTTGGCAAGTATTTTACCGATCACATGGCAACCATTGACTGGACTCACGAACTGGGCTGGCACGATGCCCGCATTGTGCCTTATGGTCCTTTACAATTGGACCCGGCAGCTTCCGTTCTGCATTACGCGCAAGAAATCTTTGAAGGTTTAAAAGCTTATCGTCACGCAGATGGCTCTGTCTGGACTTTTCGCCCCGAAGCTAACGCCCTGCGCTTTCAACTGTCTGCCCGTCGCCTGGCTTTACCTGAACTGCCTGTAGATCTGTTCATTGAGTCATTGAAACAACTGATTAGCGTAGACAAGGCCTGGGTGCCCAGCGCGCCTGAGACCAGCGCCTATATCCGCCCGTTCATGATTGCCAACGAGAGCTTCCTGGGAGTTCGCTCCGCAGAGCGTGCCGCCTATCATGTTATTGTCAGCCCTGCCGGCTCCTATTTTGCCAAAGGTATGCAGCCTATTTCCATCTGGCTGGCTTCCGAATTTTCCCGTGCCGGCAAAGGCGGCACCGGAGAAGCAAAATGTGGTGGCAACTACGCCGCTTCTTTACTGCCTCAACAGGAAGCCTATGCCAATGGCTGTTCACAGGTCCTTTTCCTGGATGCCGAAGAGCACACTTATCTTGAAGAACTGGGTGGCATGAATATTTTCCTGGTTCGCAAAGACGGTACACTCATCACTCCCAAACCCTCTGGCAGCATTCTTAAAGGCATTACCCGCGCCAGCCTGATTCAGCTGGCTCAAGACATGGGCATGAAAGTGGAAGAGCGCAGAGTAGCATTGCAAGAATGGCAAGACGGCATCAATTCCGGTGAAATTACCGAAGCATTCGCCTGCGGTACCGCTGCTGTTATTGCACCGATCAGTGCCCTGAAAAGCAGAGACTTCATTATTGGTGACGAGAACGCACCAGCAGGTGAAGTAACCATTGCCTTACGTAAAAAACTAACCGGTATCCAGTATGGCCTTGAAGAAGACACTCATGGCTGGCTGACCCGCCTGGCCTGATTTCACCGGCGATACCCATCCAACCCGGTGACCGGCACACGCGTTTATCAAGGAGACCACATGCGCATCAAGGCATCAGAATCATTATTACTGGTTATTGATATTCAAAGCCGCATGCTGCCGGCCATTGATAACGGGCAAGAAGTGCTTGCCCAGGCTACCTGGATGGTAGATGTGGCCCAAGCCATTGGCATCCCCGTTCTGGCAACAGAACAGTACCCCAAAGGCCTGGGTCGCACTGAATCCAATCTGCTTTCACGCCTGCCCGAACAGCAGGTACTGGAAAAAATTCATTTTTCGGCCGTAACAGGCCAAGGCCTGCTTAACACCCCTTTTTCAACACGCAGGCAATGGGTTGTTGTTGGCACCGAAGCACATGTATGCGTCCAGCAAACCGCGCTTGACCTGCTGGCGGCCGGCAAAGAGGTTTTTATTGTGGACGAGGCAGTTGGCTCACGCAAACCTCGCGATAAAGCCCTGGCCCTGCAACGCTTGCGGCAAAACGGGGCTGAAGTGGTGTCGCGGGAAATGGTGGCTTTTGAATGGCTGGAAGAAGCCAACACGCCCCTGTTCCGGGACGTGCTGAAGCGTTTTATTATACTTTAGCCTATCCTTCCCCGACCAAGCTCAGCGGCTTCGCCTAAAGGTTGCTGCGCAACCAAATCACTTGGACGAGGTTTGTCGAGCATTCCGATCAATTGACTTTTAGCAGTTCAACTTCAAATTTCAAATCGCTATTAGGCGGTATGACACTGCCAGCACCACGCTCGCCGTAAGCTGAACGCGAAGGACAGAACAGGACGGCAGAGCCGCCTTCTTTCATTTTCTGCAAGCCTTCAGTCCAGCACGGAATAACCCGGCTTAAAGGAAATGAAATAGGTTCGTTACGCTTGTAAGAAGAGTCGAATTCCGTGCCATCAAGCAGGGTGCCCCGATAATGCACCTTAACGGTATCGGTTGATTTAGGACTGATACCATCACCCACTTTGGTATGCTCAACCCTGACACCATTTGACAGGGTATCTACGGCAACGGCTTGCGCCATAGCGGCACCAGTGCCCAACAAAGCGCTGACCGCAAATAGAATCAAAGATTTTTTCATATAAAACAGCCTGTAAATTTTTATTAAAAACACGTTTTTGCCCGCTCCCAAACCCGCAGAGCACGCCTGCCACTTAATCGACAGCCTGATCGGCAATTTCCTCATATACCGGATAATCAGTATAACCTTCCTGGCCACCACCATAAAATACAGCCGGATCAAACGCTGTTAATGGCCAGCCATTTTTCAGTCTCGCCACCAAATCGGGGTTGGAAATAAACGGGCGCCCAAAAGCGACCAGATCAATCAGGCCTTCCTGCAGATCCCTTTCACCTTCTTCCTTGGTGTATTCACCCGCCATAATCAGGGTACCCGTATAGGCTTTACGGAAGGCTTCAAGAAATGCTTTGCCATTGGTATTATTAACAATGGCCTTGCGGTTGCTAAGATGCACGTATGCCAGGTTTTTTCCCGAAAGCAGGCGGGCCAATTCAAGCCATGTTTGCGCTTCATCATCAAACACCGGCATATCAAAACCCCGGTTAAACGGCGACAGCCGGATACCCACACGCGAACTGCCGATTGCCGCCACAACCGCATCAACCACTTCCAGCACAAAAGTCAGGCGCCCCTCGACAGAGTTGCCACCATAACGATCCTCACGGGTATTAATGCCCGCATTAATGAACTGCTCAATCAGATAGCCATTGGCACCATGAATTTCCACGCCGTCAAAACCGGCCTCAACCGCATTGGCGGCAGCTCTGGCAAAATCCTGCACCACTGCCTCTACCTCTTGAGTCGACAAGGCGCGTGGCTGGCTGGCCTGAACCCTGGCAGCTTGGCCCTGTTCATCATAAGCAAACGCCGTGGTGTTTTCTGCCTTTTTATTACTTGCACCAACCGGTGCTGCACCATTTTCCTGCAACGAAACATGAGAAATGCGACCGACATGCCAGAGCTGGCAGAAAATTTTTCCGTCTTTTTCATGCACAGCGCGGGTCACTTGCTTCCAGCCTTCAACTTGTTCAGGACTGTATATGCCCGGCGTAAACAAATACCCGGCACCCTGACGGGAAATGGGCGAACCCTCGGAAACAATAAGCCCTGCACCAGCCCTTTGCTGGTAATACAGGGCAGTTTGCGCATCTGCAACCGTATTAACCGCCCTGGAACGGGTCATGGGTGCCATCACGATACGATTTTTCAAATGCAGACCAGCCAAATCATAGGCCGAAAAAAGATCACTCATTGATTCAATTCCATTAAAAGCTGAAAAATAACGTGACTGAACATACTAGGAGCGTTCGGAACCTCCCAAGACATCCAATCTTTTACCAATACGCTTAGACTACCATTTTTAAAGCCTAAGAGACAGATTATTAAAAAGGCAGAGGCGAAACATCCGCACCAAAATCATTCAACCAGCCCATGCCTCTTACCTGCCAACCGGCAACAAGGCAAATTCCCTGGCATAATGTATTGACAGGCTCGGGCACGGTTAGTAAGATCACAGCCATTACAAGCCCCGAACAAGATGCATCCGGGGAAGCGCCCTGCACACTAACAATGCTTATTCGCATATCCCCACTGTTTTAAAATAATGTACGAATCAAAAAGCCAACCTTTGTTACCGGCACGACATTTCAGACACCGCATGCTGACACACGTCTTTTATGCTCTGCTTGTTATGATTGTTACCTTGGCAATCGGTGTGTTTGCCCATCTTTTGCTAGAGCAGGTAAGCTGGCATGAAGCCTTGCTTAATACGGCTTTCATTATTGGCGGCCTGGGTCCATACATCGTGCCCGAAAGCATTGCCGGCAAACTGTTCTTTGCCTTCTACAGCATGTTTGTCGGATTGGTGTTTATAGGAACGCTGGGCATCATTCTGGCCCCTTTGGCCCACCGTCTTATTCATAAATTCCATCTGGATGATGACGAGGATCTTTAACCGGACCACACATTCTGTCTGCCGGCCACAAATAAAAAACCTGGCCAACAGGCCAGGTCTTGTTCAGGAATAGCGCTTTTCCAGCTCGTCCCATTCAGGCTTGTTCACCAGGCGCTGCCTTTCGGCAAACGTTGCGACCAGCCCGCTGGACTCTTGCACTTCCTTCTCGTCGCGCAACACCGTCAAGGCTTTCTGCATGCCGGTAACTGCGCCCTGCAAGGCCGCGTTGGCATACAGCACGATGCCAAAGCCCAGTTCGGCCAGCTGATCGGCATTGAAAATAGGTGTACGACCACCAATCACCATGTTCATCAACTGCGGCTTGCCAAGAAGCTGGGGAAGCGCGCGCACTTGCTCGGCTTCTGTGACAGCTTCCACAAACAGAATGTCGGCACCGGCTTCAGCGAACTTCTGGGCACGCTCAATCGCTGCCTCAAAACCATGGGTGGCTGCCGCATCGGTACGCGCCATAATCAGGAAGTCAGGATCCTGACGTGCATCGACCGCCGCCTTGATCT
Source organism: Advenella sp. EE-W14 (assembly GCF_012923605.1). Taxonomy (NCBI): domain Bacteria; kingdom Pseudomonadati; phylum Pseudomonadota; class Betaproteobacteria; order Burkholderiales; family Alcaligenaceae; genus Advenella; species Advenella sp. EE-W14. The sequence continues at coordinate 43,593 of NZ_JAAVNG010000014.1, forward strand.
TGCTGACTGCTTCTTCGGTCGAAATCACCTCTTTGCCTGAGAAATGACCGCAACGCTTGGGCGCAACCTGGTCTTCCAACTGAATGCAGTCAGCGCCGGCACGTTCCAGAACCCGGACAGTATGGCGAACATTCAGGGCATTACCAAACCCGGTATCAGCATCGACAATCAGTGGCACATCTACTGCATCACGGATTCTGGCGGTATGCTCGGCGATTTCATGTAAACCCATAAAACCCTGATCAGGCATGCCAAACCACATATTGGTTACACCCGCACCCGTCACATAAATGGCCTGAAAGCCAAGATCGGCAATCACTTTGGCCGACAAAGCATTAAATGCACCGGGAACGATAATACCCTGGCGCGCTTCAACGAGTGATCTGAGTTGCTTTCTTGTCGACATGCAATAAATCCTTCTTTAACAATATTAAAAGTTAATCAATTTTCTGGCGCTTTCAGAACGAATCGGCCGGAATCCGCACATAGCCTTCCATCAGGACACGGGCGCTTCGGCTCATGAGTGCTTTTTTCACAACCCACTGCCCGTTTTCTTCAATCGCCTGTGCACCCACCCGCAATGTACCTGAAGGGTGACCGAAGGTAACAGATTCACGCTCACCACCGCCTGCCGCAAGGTTGACCAGGGTACCGGGAATGGCTGCAGCCGTACCGATAGCAACCGCTGCGGTGCCCATCATGGCATGATGCAATTTACCCATGGAAAGCGCCCGTACAACCAGGTCGATACTATCGACAGATACCTGTTTGCCGCTGGATGCCGTGTAATCAGCCGCCTCAGCCACAAAAGCCACCTTGGGTGTGTGCTGGCGACGGGCGGCTTCCTCGATATTGGCAATGAGCCCCATTCGCAGCGCACCATGCGCGCGAATGGTTTCAAACATGGCCAGTGTATCGGCGTTACCGTTGATATCATCCTGCAGCTCCGTGCCGGTAAAGCCAATATCCCTGGCATTTACAAACACAGTTGGAATACCTGCATTGATCATGGTCGCCTGCAACTTGCCAACACCGGGTACATCCAGCTCGTCAACCAGATTGCCAGTAGGGAACATGGCACCGCCAGCGCCCTCTTCGTCTGCTGCCGGATCCAGGAATTCAAGCCGCACTTCGGCGGCGGGGAAAGTCACCCCATCCAGCTCAAAATCGCCTGTTTCCTGCACCTGACCATTGGTGATGGGCACATGGGCCACAATGGTCTTTCCGATATTGGCCTGCCAGATGGATACGGTGACAACACCATTTTCCGGAATACGGTCGGCATCGATCAACCCATTGCTGATCGCAAAAGGTCCCACGGCCGCCGACAGATTTCCGCAATTGCCGCTCCAGTCGATAAAAGGCTGATCGATGGACACCTGACCGAACAGATAATCAACATCATGTCCGGCACGCTCGCTTTTCGACAGAATCACAACCTTGCTGGTACTTGAAGTCGCACCGCCCATACCGTCGGTTTGCTTGCCATAAGGATCCGGGCTGCCGATCACGCGCAGCAACAGTGCGTCGCGCGCGGCACCTGGCGTCTGGGCGACTTCGGGCAAATCACTCAGCCGGAAAAACACACCCTTACTGGTGCCACCCCGCATATAGGTGGCTGCAATTTTAATCTGTGGCGCTTTTGTCATTGCTTTTTCCATATTTGCATCATTTCTGACTGGTTGCGGGTGACTCAAGAAAGTCCTGCGCAAAGCGTTGCAGAACCCCGCCAGCCTCATAGATGGAGACTTCTTCAGCGGTATCCAGACGGCAGGTCACCGGCACTTCCAGACGTTCGCCATTTTTACGATGAATCACCAGCGTCAGTGTTGAGCGCGGTTCTGGCTTACCCACTACATCGTAGATTTCCGTACCATCAATGTTCAGCGTCTTGCGATTGACACCCGGCTTGAATTCCAGTGGCAATACACCCATGCCAACCAGATTGGTGCGATGAATCCGCTCGAACCCTTCTGCAACAATCGCTTCGACACCCGCCAGACGCACACCCTTGGCCGCCCAGTCGCGTGAAGAACCCTGACCGTAGTCTGCGCCCGCCACGATAATCAGCGGCTGCTTGCGTTCCATATAGGTTTCGATGGCTTCCCACATACGCACCACCTTACCTTCCGGTTCGATGCGTGCCAGAGAGCCTTGCTTGACCTCACCGTTTTCCTGCACCATTTCATTGAGCAGTTTGGGATTGGCGAACGTGGCCCGCTGTGCGGTCAGGTGATCGCCACGGTGGGTTGCGTAAGAGTTGAAGTCCTCTGGTGGCAAGCCCATCTTGGCCAGATATTCTCCGGCTGCACTGTTCGGCAAAATAGCATTGGAAGGCGACAGGTGATCGGTTGTGATGTTGTCCCCCAGCACCGCCAGCGGACGCATGCCCTTGAGCGTGCGTTCGCCTGCCAGCGCGCCTTCCCAGTACGGTGGGCAGCGAATGTAGGTACTTTGCGGACGCCATTCGTACAACGGACTGACCGATTCACCATCATCGGCATTGATCGCGAACATCGGTTCGTACACCTTGCGGAATTGCTCCGGTTTCACGCTGCTGGCCACAATGGCATCAATCTCTTCGTCGGTGGGCCAGATATCCTTCAGGGTCACTGGCTGACCATTCCGGTCGGTACCCAGCACGTCTTTTTCGATGTCAAAGCGAATGGTACCGGCAATCGCGTAAGCCACAACCAGCGGTGGCGAAGCCAGGAATGCCTGCTTGGCATAGGGGTGGATACGGCCATCGAAGTTACGGTTGCCCGATAAAACAGCGGTCGCATACAGATCACGGTCGATGATTTCCTGCTGAATGACAGGATCCAGCGCACCGCTCATGCCGTTACAGGTGGTACAGGCAAAGCCCACAATACCAAAACCCAGCTTCTCCAGCTCGGGCAAGAGATTGGCCTCTTCCAGATACAGCTGAACTGCCTTGGAGCCCGGTGCCAGTGATGTTTTGACCCATGGCTTGCGTAGCAGGCCACGTGCATTGGCGTTACGTGCCAACAGCCCGGCTGCAATCACGTTGCGTGGATTACTCGTATTGGTGCAACTGGTAATCGCGGCAATAATCACCGCGCCATCGGGCATCAGCCCCGGTTCATTTTCAACCACACCGGCAATACCCCGGCTGGCAAGCTCTGAAGTGGGTACGCGACGATGCGGATTGGATGGGCCGGCCAGATTGCGTACTACCGTTGACAAATCAAAGGAAAGGACGCGCTCATACTGCGCGGTTTTCAGACTGTCAGCCCACAGACCCGTCTGCTTGGCATAGGTTTCCACCAGCTTGACCTGTTCCTCATCACGACCGGTCAGTTTCAGGTAATCAATCGTTTGCCGGTCAATGTAAAACATCGCGGCAGTGGCACCATATTCGGGCGTCATATTGGAAATCGTGGCGCGATCGCCCAGCGTCAGGCGGGACGCGCCTTCGCCGAAGAATTCCAGGTAAGACGAGACCACTTTCTGCTCACGCAAAAACTCGGTCAGGGCCAGGACCAGATCGGTGGCGGTAATGCCTGGCTGCAATTGCCCGGTCAGTTCAACACCGACAATGTCGGGCAAACGCATCCAGGACGCACGACCCAACATCACGCTCTCGGCCTCCAAGCCGCCCACGCCAATGGCGATAACACCCAGCGCATCGACATGAGGCGTATGACTGTCGGTACCAACAAGGGTATCCGGGAAAGCAACCCCATCACGACTGTGAATGACCGGTGACATACGCTCCAGATTGATCTGGTGCATGATGCCGTTACCCGGTGGAATCACATCGACATTCTTGAATGCCTTCTTGGTCCAATTGATAAAATGAAAGCGGTCGTCATTGCGGCGATCTTCGACTGCACGGTTTTTGGCAAAGGCATCCCTGTCAAAACCGGCATATTCGACGGCCAGCGAATGGTCCACGATCAACTGCGTGGGTACGACCGGGTTGATCTGGGCAGGATCGCCCCCTTGCTTGGCAATCGCCTCGCGCAACCCGGCCAGGTCTACAAGCGCAGTCTGTCCCAGGATATCGTGACACACCACGCGCGCAGGAAACCATGGAAAATCCAGGTCACGCTTGCGTTCGATCAATTGCTTGAGCGAGTCTGTCAGGATGGCAGGGTCGCAGCGACGCACCAGGTTTTCTGCAAATACGCGTGAGGTATACGGTAGCGTATCGTAGGCGTTGGGGGCAATGGCATCAACGGCAGCACGCGCGTCGAAGTAATCCAGCCCTGTGCCGGGCAGTGGTTTGCGGTATTCAGTATTCATAGTAATCAACGCTTCATAAGAATCAACGCTGGTCCAGCGGAACGAATGCTTGATCTTCAGGACCGATATAGTTGGCGGTCGGACGAATAATCTTATTGTCGATACGTTGTTCGATAATGTGCGCTGCCCAGCCTGCGGTACGCGCAATCACAAACAGCGGTGTGAACATGGCGGTAGGCACGCCCATCATGTGATAGGACACGGCCGAGAACCAGTCCAGATTGGGGAACATTTTCTTGATGTCCCACATGACGCTTTCCAGGCGTTCGGCAATATCGAACATTTTCATGTTCTGCTGCGTTGCCGACAGTTTGCGCGCCACTTCCTTGATGACTTTGTTGCGCGGGTCGGAAATCGTATACACGGGATGACCAAAGCCAATGATGACCTCTTTGTTCTCTACGCGACAACGAATATCGGCTTCGGCCTCATCCGGTGTTTCATAGCGTTTTTGCACCTCAAAAGCGACTTCGTTGGCACCACCGTGCTTGGGACCGCGCAATGCGCCGATACCACCGGTAATGGCTGAATACATATCCGAACCTGTTCCGGCAATCACCCGGCAGGTGAACGTGGATGCATTGAACTCGTGCTCGGCATACAGGTTCAGTGAAGTATGCATGGCCTGGACCCACTCATCAGGTGGCGTCTCGCCGTGCAGCAGATGCAGAAAATGCCCGCCGATGCTGTCGTCGTTGGTTTCGACATCAATACACTTGCCATTATGGCTATAGTGGTACCAATACAGCAGCGCCGAACCCAGACTGGCCATCAGACGGTCTGCAATATCGCGCGCATCCGGCAGGTTATGATCATCTTTTTCAGGTAACACACAACCCAGGACCGATACGGCCGTGCGCATGACATCCATGGGATGGCTGGAAGCGGGCAAGGCCTGTAACGCATCCTGCAACTGAACCGGCAGGCCGCGCAAACGGCGAAGCTTCTGTTTATAGGAGGCCAGTTCAGCCTTGTTGGGCAGTTTGCCGTGAATGAGCAGGTGAGCGACCTCTTCAAATTCACAGGCTTGCGCCAGATCCAGAATATCGTAACCACGATAATGCAGGTCGTTGCCGCTGCGGCCCACGGTACATAGTGCGGTATTGCCAGCAATAACGCCAGACAAGGCCACTGATTTCTTTGGTTTGAAGCCCGTTGTTTCGGGTGCTTGTGTCATGGTATTCCTCCGCTACTTTACAATGCAAATAATACGCTATAATCAATATTTGCAGTTTACGCAAAATTACCAAAAATTGCATTAATAACAAGGCGAATATTGGTAAACCCTATGCTGCATATTTGCAAATTTTGCGAATTTTTTTAGTTAATCAGCCTTATCAAGCCGGTATTGGATTCAATGGCCACCATGCGAAAAGTATTTATGGGCGTGCGATTACGCCGGTTGCGCGAGGAACGCAAATTGACCCAGATAGGGCTGGCCCGCATGCTGGGCCTGTCTCCCAGCTACCTGAATCAGATCGAACAAAACCAGCGGCCCTTGACCATGTCGGTCCTGCGCCGTTTGAGCGAAGTGTTCAAGATGGACGTCAACGCGTTTTCAGACGACGAACAAACGCGCATGATCGCTGCCTTGCACGAAGTGGCGGCCACCCTGCCGGCATCAGCGCTCGGCGGACACGAAGGGGACAGAATATCCCAGGCGGAAATACACGAAATCGCAACGAATATGCCGGCGGTAGGTCGGGTTTTGATTGATCTTCACCGCCGTCACCGCGAAGCGGCAGAGCGGCTGGAAGCCATGACTGAAAAAATGACCCATCAGAACCAGAACCCTGGCAGCTCCACCGATGCCCTGCTCATACAAACCCAACCCTACGAGGAAGCCCGCGACTTTTTCTTTACCCATCACAACTATTTCGCGCAACTCGATGCCTACGCGGAGCAATGTCATACCGCCTGGGGGCTGGCTGACGTACCCACACCCGGCCTGGCGGACCGACTGGAGCAGCGCTTGCGCGAACAACATGGCGTCATCGTGAACAACCTGCCCGCAGAAAAGGGCCTGCAACGTGCCTACAACCCGACACTGCGCCAGCTTAGCCTGCCCCCTTACCTCACACCCGGACAACGGGCCTTTCAAATGGGCACACAATTGGCATTTCTGGAGCTGGACACCGTACTTGAACGCATGGTGGACGCACCACGCTTTTCCAGTCAGGCGGTACGCAAATTGGTACGACTGGGCCTGGCCAACTATTTTGCGGCCGCGCTGATCCTGCCCTACCGACAGTTCCTGGCTGCTGCCGAGCAATTGCAATATGACATCGACCTGTTGGGACAACGGTTTGGCGTCAGCTTCGAAACCGTTTGCCACCGCCTGAGCACCATGCAGCGGCCCGATGCAACGGGCGTGCCGTTTTTCTTCATCCGCGTGGACCGCGCGGGCAATATATCCAAACGCCAGTCTGCCGCCCACTTTCATTTCTCCCGTGTCGGTGGCGCCTGTCCTTTATGGAATGTCTACGAAGCCTTTTCCAGCCCCGGGCGGATTCTCCGGCAACTGGCACGCATGCCCGACGGACGCGTGTACCTGTGGATTGCGCGTACCGTATGCCGTCAGACCGGCGGCTTCGGACAACCAAGCAAAGATTTCGCTGTCGCGCTGGGTTGCGATGTCGCTCATGCCCATCGGCTGGTTTATGCAAAAGGGCTGGATTTCAGCAATCCGGATATTCCCACACCCATTGGCATGGGCTGCCGGGTGTGCGAGCGGCCACAATGCGCCCAACGCGCGTTCCCGTATATTGGCAGGGAGCTGGACGTCAATGAAAACCTCAGCAGCGTCTCTCCCTACCCCATGAACAACCCTTGAATTCCGGCACATAGAGCAAGATGTTATCCATGGAAGCTACCTTCAGTCAGATTATGTTCAATTTCCGCAACGCAGCTTCGGGCGGCACGCATGACTCCAGCCAACGTGGCGGATGCCGGACCCGTCCAATCACCGTAACCTACTAGCCACAGTCGGGGTTCCTTGATGCAATGGCCTTCCTTGACCAGCACTTTACCGTCTGGCTCAACAACACCCAACTCCGCTAGATGTTGCAGCGCTGGCCGAAATCCTGTGCACCAAACCACAGCATCAATCTCCTGATGTCGCCCATCATCCCACGCAATACCTGTTTCAGTGAATCTTGAAAAAGGACGATCAGCAACCAACACTCCCCGTTCACGGGCCTCACGCACCGGAGGCACCATCACAATATCGCCTAGGCCGCCAATGGGAATATCAACAGTTCTCCCTTCCTTCTGAGCTAACCAGCGCTCAGTAGCGCGCTCAAACAGCACCCGACCATCAACGTCATCAGGCAAAAAAACTGGGGGTGAAGGAGTGATCCAGAGGGTTTGTGCGACTTTGGATAGTTCAGCCAAAATCTGGGCGCCTGAGTTGCCGCCACCCACAACAGCCACTCGCTGGTTTTTATACCCTTCTGGATCGATATAAGAAGCAGAGTGCTGCTGCTTACCCTTGAATACGTCAGATCCAGGATACACCGGGATGTAAGGGTTGCTCCAGTTGCCGGTAGCGCTGACCACCGCGCGACTCTGCCAGATGGCTTTTTCAGTATGGGTCAGCAAGAACTGACCGTCCTTTGATATTTTTTGTACCTGCACAGGTCGCATTACGGGCATCGCGTACCGTGCTTCATAGCGGGTAAAATAATCAAGAACCTCGTCGCGCGACGGATAAACACCCGATGTGGATGCAGGCATGGGCCAGCCCGGCAAAGAGCTCCAATTCGCGGGCGAAAACAACCGTAATGATTGCCAACCGTGTAGCCAGGCACCACCAGGTTGCACCTGATTATCCAATACTACAAACGACAAACCTGTCCGGCGAAGAAAGTATGCAGTTGCCAAACCCGCCTGACCCCCACCAATAATGACCACATCAACATGCATAGGGTTATTGTCAGCTTTTATCATAAAACTCCAAAATTCACTGTCCCCGCAAAAGGAGCCAGCAGGTTGAATGGGGTGGTTAGATCTCGGTCTGGTTGACGCGCCGGCTCAGTGCTTCGGCGCTTTCCTTACGCTCACTATAGCGCTCCACCAAATAGGGAGCAACATCACGCGTAAGCAAGGTGAACTTAACCAGCTCTTCCATCACATCGACTACGCGGTCGTAGTAGCTGGAGGGCTTCATGCGATTTTCGGCATCGAACTCCTGAAAGGCCTTGGCGACCGAGGACTGATTCGGGATAGTCACCATGCGCATCCAGCGCCCCAACACACGCATCTGATTGACGGCATTGAAAGACTGGCTGCCCCCACATACCTGCATCACTGCCAGCGTCTTGCCCTGAGTGGGTCGCACAGCACCTACAGACAGGGGAATCCAGTCAATCTGAGCCTTCATGATGCCCGTCATCGCTCCATGGCGCTCGGGCGAGCACCACACCATGCCTTCGGCCCACTGCGCCAGGCTGCGCAGCTCCTGCACTTTGGGATGGCTCTCTGTCGCATCGTCGGGCAGAGGCAGTCCGCTGGGATTGAAGATTTTGGTTTCTGCTCCCATGGCTTGCAGCAAGCGCTCGGCTTCTTCGACCAGCAGGCGGCTGAAAGAGCGCTCACGCAATGACCCATACAACAACAAAATGCGAGGTGGATGGTTGGAGCGAATGGGATTAGCCAAGCGTTCGGGGTCTGGAACCCGAAAATGTTCCGGTGCTGCTGCGGGCAAATCAGCCAGTGATTTGGTCTCTTTTTTAAGCACGTTGTCCATCCTTTCCAATCACGACTTCTCCATCCTCTTTGGTGAACGGACCTTGCTGCGGGTTCGGCAAAATTTCCAGTACTCGCTCGGAAGGACGGCACAGGCGCACACCCAGCGGTGTCTTAACGATGGGGCGCTGTATCAGGATGGGGTATTGCGCCACCACATCTAGCAATTGAGCATCCGTCAGCGCTGGATTACCCAGTCCGAGTTCGTCGTAGGGGGTCCCCTTTTGACGCAGCACATCGCGCAAGCTCAGACCAATGGCTTGCACCAAGCTCATCAGCTCCTCGCGACTGGGGGGTGTTTTCAGGTATTCAATGACCTGAGGCTCCACACCGCTGTTGCGAATCATCGCCAGCGTATTGCGTGAGGTGCCACACTGGGGGTTGTGGTAAATCGTGATGTCAGTCATTACAGATATTCCTCGTAAAAATCTTGATACTTTGGGGTGTCAGAGAGGGGCACGGTCAAGTGATGAGGGACGCCAGGCGTTCACCATAGCCACCAAAGACAGCATAACGGGCACTTCCACCAGCACCCCCACCACGGTGGCCAAGGCCGCGCCCGAATTTAGGCCGAACAAAGAAATAGCCACTGCCACCGCCAATTCGAAAAAGTTGGACGTGCCAATCAGGCAGGCAGGACCTGCTACGTTGTGCGGCAGCTTCAGCCTTTTCGCCATCCACCAGCTGATGAAGAAAATGCCATAGGTCTGCAGCACCAAGGGCACGGCAATCAGTCCAATCACACCTGGCTGGGCCACGATGGTTTCTGCCTGGAATCCAAACAGCAACACCACCGTCGCAATCAGTCCGACAATAGACCACGGTTTAAGCGCTGCCACATAAGCAGTCAAGGCCTGGGACGACCGCTGGAGCACCAAGTGTCGTGTCAGCATACCCGCCGCCAGTGGCAGCACCACATACAATACAGTGCTCAGAACCAGCGTTTCCCAGGGCACCGTCACGTTGGTCACCCCCAGCAAAAAGGCTGCAATCGGGGCATAAGCCACCACCATGATGAGGTCGTTCACCGACACCTGTACCAAGGTGTAGTTGGCATCACCTTTGACTAATTGGCTCCAGACAAATACCATAGCCGTACATGGCGCTACCCCGAGCAAAATCATGCCGGCAATGTATTCGCTGGCCGATTGCGGATCCACCCAAGGGGCAAACAGGTACTGGAAAAACAGCACACCTAAAGCCGCCATGGTGAAAGGCTTGATGAGCCAGTTGACCACCAGCGTTAGGAGCAAGCCCTGTGGGCGCTTGCCTACGTCTTTGACGGCGTGCCAGTCAATCTGAATCATCATTGGGTAAATCATCACCCAGATAAATACCGCCACCACAAGGTTGACTTGTGCATATTCCAAGGCGGCCACAGTCTGAAAAAACCCAGGCAACCACAGCCCCAGCACTACACCAGCGCCAATGCCCAAGGCGACCCACACTGTTAAAAAACGTTCAAAAATTCCCATAATCTACCTTTATCTGCGGCTCACTAGAAAAATACGTTGTAAGGATGTGATGACACGGGCCCATCCCAAAAGGCCATTCAACCATTCACACAAGCAGACACATTAAGGTCTGCACATCCCTCACCCTGGCAGCACTCTGCGGTCAAAAAAGCCAGCAAAGCATTCATTTTGACCAGTTCTGCCCGGTAAATGACGTAGCGTCCATGGCGCTCACTGGTCACCAGGCCAGCAAAGTGAAGTTCCTTAAGATGAAAAGACAAGGCCGTGGTGGACACTTCCAAAGTCTCCGACATGCTGCTAGGCGTCAAGCCTGTTTTGCCTGCTACCACCAGCAGGCGAAATAACTTCAGGCGGGTTTCTTGGGCCAGCGCTGCAAGCGCCTTGACCACTTCGAGTTCATTCATCACGGCTCCTCAAATCTTTGTACTGTGCGTCCACGACCAAGTTGATGTTGGCATCATGGATAGTGGTGATTTTGTCATGCCTGATGCCCAGCTTCTCATGAACCACTCGGGCAACAGGCGATAGGCAGCTGTTGGTGCAGCTAGCCACTGTCAAGAAAAAATTCATAAGCAATAGGAAGGTGCAAAACTGCTTGCTACTTACTCCTTTCTTCAGCACGAACCTATAGATAGGAGCATTCAGCCACATACTCACCACTATTCGATAATATTATAATTCAATTATTATTGAATTAATAGAGGTGACAAATAAAGTGACCATTGTAAACTCGTATACTTTCCCCTAAAACGACACAAGCCAACAGCATCCTCGACAAAAATGTAACAATTCAAAATCCCCCTCTTGAAAATTTCAGTTTCGTCCTTATAATTAGCACTCAAGGAAGCCGAGTGCTAACAACCGGTTCCTTACTGATTTTTTAACACAACTTAATTAGAGACAGGAGTTTCTCCATGGCATTGCGTCCTTTACAAGATCGCGTCATTATCAAGCGCTTAGACAACGAGCTGAAAACAGCATCAGGTATTGTTATCCCTGACAGCGCTGCTGAAAAACCTGATCAAGGTGAAGTTATTGCTGTTGGACCAGGCAAAAAAACAGAAGACGGCAAAGTATTGCCTGTAGACCTGAAAGTTGGTGACAAAGTATTGTTCGGTAAATATGCTGGCCAGTCTGTAAAAGTAGACGGTGAAGAACTGCTGGTTATCCGCGAAGACGAAATCCTCGCCGTTGTTGCTTAAGCAATAACCACTTATTTTAAATGCATATTTTTGCTATCAGGCACACTGATGGCACTTAAACATAATCAAGGAATTCAAAATGGCTGCAAAGCAAGTATTATTCGGTGACGACGCACGCGTTCGTATCGTGCGTGGCGTAAACACACTGGCAAACGCTGTTAAAACAACATTGGGCCCTAAAGGCCGTAACGTTGTTCTCGATCGCTCTTTCGGCGCTCCTACCGTTACCAAAGATGGTGTTTCCGTTGCCAAAGAAATCGAACTGAAAGACAAATTTGAAAACATCGGTGCACAACTGGTTAAAGAAGTTGCTTCAAAAACTTCCGACAATGCCGGTGACGGTACCACTACCGCTACCGTATTGGCACAGGCTGTTGTAGAAGAAGGCCTGAAATACGTTGCCGCTGGCATCAACCCAATGGACCTGAAGCGCGGTATCGACAAAGCCGTTGGCGCTGCCATTGAAGAACTGAAAAAACTGTCCAAACCTTGCACCACCAGCAAAGAAATCGCCCAGGTTGGCTCTATCTCTGCCAACAGCGATGCTTCTATCGGTGACATCATTGCCAACGCCATGGACAAAGTGGGTAAAGAAGGCGTGATCACTGTTGAAGACGGCAAATCACTCGAAAACGAACTCGACGTTGTTGAGGGTATGCAATTCGACCGTGGTTACCTGTCTCCTTACTTCATCAACAACCAGGAAAAACAGGTTGCTGCCCTGGAAGATCCATTTATTCTGATTTTCGACAAAAAAATCAGCAACATCCGTGATCTGCTGCCCGTACTGGAACAAGTTGCCAAATCAAGCCGTCCTCTGCTGATCATCGCTGAAGATGTTGAAGGCGAAGCACTGGCAACACTGGTTGTCAATAACATCCGCGGTATCCTGAAAACCACTGCTGTTAAAGCACCAGGTTTTGGTGACCGTCGTAAAGCCATGCTGGAAGATATCGCCATCCTGACCGGTGGTACCGTGATTTCTGAAGAAACCGGCATGTCTCTGGAAAAAGCCACGATCGAAGATCTGGGTCAGGCAAAACGCATCGAAGTAGGCAAAGAAAACACCACCATCATCGACGGTGCTGGCGTTAGCGCAAACATCGAAGCCCGCGTTAAACAAATCCGCACCCAAATCGAAGAAGCCACTTCTGACTACGATCGTGAAAAACTGCAAGAGCGCGTTGCCAAACTGGCAGGCGGTGTTGCCGTTATCCGCGTGGGTGCTGCTACCGAAGTTGAAATGAAAGAGAAAAAAGCACGTGTTGAAGATGCCCTGCATGCAACTCGCGCTGCGGTTGAAGAAGGTATTGTTCCTGGCGGTGGTGTTGCCCTGATCCGTGCCAAAAACGCAATCAAAGACCTGACCGGTGCCAACGCTGACCAGGACGCAGGTATCAAACTGATTCTGCGCGCCATTGAAGCACCTTTGCGCACCATCGTTGCCAACGCTGGTGAAGAGCCTAGCGTCGTCGTCAACAACGTTGCCAACGGCACAGGTAACTACGGTTATAACGCAGCTACCGGTGAATACGGTGACCTGGTTGAGCAAGGTGTTCTGGATCCAACCAAAGTAACCCGTACAGCACTGCAAAACGCAGCCTCTGTCGCCAGCCTGCTGTTGACCACAGAAGCCGCCATTTGCGAAATCGTAGAAGACAAGCCTGCTGCTGCAATGCCTGACATGGGCGGCATGGGCGGTATGGGTGGCATGGGCGGATTCTAATCTGTCTGTCCCATAAAACGGAGTCTTCCCTTGCTCCGTTTAGCCACATGAACCCGGGTCTCTGGCCCGGGTTTTTCTTTGCGATAAACATTTGTAAAACAATATCCTCTTGCCCACCATCCAAAATGGCTCATCAAGCCCCTCTCTAACAATAATCCTGCTGCATTCCAGTGACGATTTTTTTCATCCACATCGCTTATTGGCGAGTCAGGCAAGCAAGTTGCACTACAATAACGCCTGTGATGCATTGAACATCAGCCGTACAATTTGCCGGTTGCGAGTGCCTTTTTACTTTTAAAACCATGACCCTACCGAATGAATCGCCGTTTAAAAGCAAAAGTGGCCTACAACGTATTGTTAAAGCAGCGCAATATTCCACACAGGGATTAAAAGCCGCCTTCAAACATGAAGCCGCTTTTCGCCAGGAATTGCTCTTGTGTGCCATCATGATGCCTCTGGCGTTCTATTTGGGCCGCAACTTGCTTGAAATTCTGTTCCTGCTGGCAACACTGGTATGTGTCCTGGTGGTTGAATTGCTCAACTCCGCCCTTGAGGCACTGGCCGATCAAATTAGCCTGGAGCATCATCCATTGCTGGGACGCGCAAAAGATCTTGGTAGCGCTGCCGTCATGCTCACCCTTATATTTACCACCATCGTCTGGATTGCCATTGCAATCGACCCATTTATTTGATTTAGTATGACTTTTACCGAAAAACTGGAAGCCGCCTGGAAAAACAGCAACTCCTTATTGATGGTAGGACTTGACCCCGACCCAAACCGCTTCCCTCCCTGCATCCAACAAAGCAAACAGGCCATTTTTGATTTCTGCAAGGGCATTATTGATGCCACCGCCCCCTATGTATGCGGCTTCAAGCCACAAATTGCCTATTTCGCCTCAGAAAGCGCTGAAGATCAGCTGGCAGCCCTTTGTGACTACATTAAAAAAACCTATCCACACCTCCCACTAGTGCTTGACTCAAAGCGCGGAGATATTGGCACAACCGCCGAACATTACGCCAAAGAAGCTTACAAACGTTACCAGGCTGATGCCGTGACGGTTAATCCTTATATGGGTTTTGATTCAATTGAACCCTACCTGGCCTGGCAAAACAAAGGCGTCATTATTTTATGCCGTACCTCAAATCCTGGTGGATCCGACCTGCAGTTTTTTGAGTCATCAAGCGGTGAGCCCTTATACCTGCATGTTGCCTCATTGGTGGCGGAAAAATGGAATCGTCATGGTCAATGCGGACTGGTGGTCGGCGCGACCTTTCCTGAAGAATTGAAAAAAGTTCGTGAACGGGTAGGCGATGATGTACCTTTGCTGGTACCAGGCATTGGCGCCCAAGGTGGGGACATAAACAGCACGGTACAGGCTGGCAAAAACACCTGTTCTACCGGTATGATGATCAATTCCTCACGTGCCATTCTGTACGCCAGCTCTGGCGATGACTGGCAGGAAGCGGCAGCATCTGTCGCCATGCAAACCCGTGATGCCATTAATGCAGCACGTGGCTGAAGCGACAAAGCAAAATTGCGCGGGACTAATTTTCTTCAAAAATCCTGCTGGCGGCAGTCAGGGCAAACAACACTGACTGCTGACGCACTTGCGCTCTATCACCGCTAAAATGCCGGGTAAAGGGCAAGGTGACAATCCCGTCTTTCTTTCGGTAAGCAAGCGCAAAACACACCATTCCAACCGGCTTGCCCTCGGTACCACCGGTGGGCCCCGCAATACCGGTTGTACTCATTGCACAAGTGGCGGTAATGGTCCGGGTCAACGCCCCTTCAGCCATCTCAATGGCCACCTGCTCACTGACTGCACCAAATTTTTGCAAGGCCTGTTCGTTAACATCCAGAAGCTCTATTTTGGATTCGTTGGTGTAGGTAACGAATCCACGATCATACCACTCACTGGAACCCGACACAGAAGTAATGGCACCCGCCAGCAGACCGCCCGTGCATGATTCGGCAGTGACCAGCAACCAGCCCTTGTTTTTCAATATTTCACCCAGACGGCTTGCCGCCTCAAATTCCTGTTCTGAATATTCTGTCATGACACTTCCCGCAGACAGTAAGTCCGGGCTGGCATGCAAACCGCCATACCAACCTTTACCTTACCAGTATTTAGTTACTTAAACACCCACCAGACGCATCAGGATGGCAATGACAAACAGCGTATAAGCTGAAGCAAGCAAATCATCCCACATAATGCCAAAACCGTTTTTCAACTTTGCATCAAAATAACGTATTGGAGAAGGTTTGACAATATCAAAAAAACGAAATAAAACAAAAGCAACCAACTGCCAGACCAGGTTCATGGGTGCAATAATAAACAGCACCAACCAGAAAGCCACGAACTCATCCCATACAATACCGCCATGATCATCAGTTTTCAGTTCTTTGGCGGTATAGTGACAGCAGTATGTTCCATATAAAAAAGCAAACAACAAAAACAGGCCCATCAATAACTCGCTACCCAGGACCTGTTGCAAAGGCCACCATAATAACCAGGCAAGCAGCGTTCCCCAGGTACCCGATGCAGGACGCAACAAGCCGGACCCCAAACCAAAAGCACAAAAACGGTGAGTATTACCCGTTATCCATGCAAAACTCGGCCAATTGACCGGATTTTTTTTGTTGTTCAGGGACCTGCGTCGAAAAACAGATTGTTGCTGGGAGTTACTTTGATCCATTAGCGCGTGTATTCTTTTAATGAAAAGTACATAAGATTAATTATATTAACGAAAATGATCAAATCCGGAAGGCAAATCCTGAATTTCAATTAAATCTTCATCCAGTACCTTAAGTTGATTTTCCGATGTAATGGTACCAATCATGCTTAATGAAAGTCCCAATTCTTTACCCACCGCACGGATTTTTTCCCTGCCCCGGACTGGCGCCGTAAAACATAACTCGTAAACATCGCCACCACCCAGTACTGCCTTACGCTTTTGCTTCGCAGAGATGCCGGCAATGGCCGCATTAACGGGTATCTGGCTTAATTGCAGCACCGCACCCTGGTTGCTGGCCTGAAGAATATGACCCAAATCCTGCAGCAGACCATCAGAAATATCTATGACGGCATGAGCGAGATGGCGTAAAGCCAGGCCTAATTCAACCCGTGGCACGGGCATTTCAAGCCAAGGACGGGTTTTCTCGAGCAACTCATGTTCAGGGTCGCTTAGCACTTCACCCTGCCTGACACGCATCAACAGTGAAAGGGCCACATCGGCCGCTCCCAATGAGCCTGAAACCCAAATATCGTCCCCCTCACAGGCACTGCCACGAGTCAGGAACGGAGCGGTAACGGAACCAAAGACAGTAACACTGATAACAATACCCTGCTCACTTCGCGTGGTATCGCCACCAATAAGCGGACAGCCATGTTTGGCAGCCAACGCATGAAAACCGGCTGAAAAACGCGCCAGCCATGCGTCATTGAAATCAGGCAAACCCAGCCCCAAAAGGCAGCCGATGGGTTTGGCACCCATCGCTCCAAGATCGGACAGGTTAACGGCAAGCGCCTTATGCCCTAATTTGAATGGATCAACATCAGAAAAAAAATGCCGTCCTTCCAGCAGCAAGTCTGTGCTGGTTGCTATTTGTGTACCGGGCTCACTCTCAAACACGGCACAATCATCACCTACCCCAACATGTACGGATGGAGCCTGGCGTGTAAAAAACTGCCTGATTAAATCAAATTCCCCAGCCATTAACGCTTAACGGCCAGCATTGACTTCGGCAGACCTGACTTCAGCCGCCAGTTTGTCGAGTACACCATTGACAAACTTGAAGCCGTCGGTACCCCCAAACTCTTTAGCCAATTCAACCGCCTCATTGATGGCCACTTTATAGGGGACTTCCACATGCTTGATCAGCTCGTAACTGCCAATCAGCAAAATGCCGTGTTCAATGGGGGACAGCTCATCAAGTGGGCGGTCTATATAGGGCGTAAACTGTTCACGAAGCATGGGAGCCTCGGCAAAAACACCATGCAGCAAGGTCTTGAACCAAACCCTGTCCGCGTCGCCGAAGTCTTTATCTTCCTGAATATGGGCATCAATAGCACCCGCTTCCCGCAGATCCTTGTCACCACTGATCAGCCACGCGTAAATGCCCTGCAGGGCAAATTCACGCGCGCGACGACGGGCACTTCTGTTGTTCATTTTATTTTTATCAATCACTCGATATCCTATTTATCATCATCTTCATCGTCGAAATCGTCATCATCACGATCATCGTCTTCATAATCTTCATCATCTTCCGCCTCGGGTACCAGGGCAGCAGACAAATTAGCCATTTCAACGGCCACCTGGGCGCAATCCTTGCCTTTTTGGGCTGCACGAACCTGGGCCTGCTCATCATTTTCCGTGGTCAGGATACCGTTTGCAATGGGAATATTGGTATCCAGCGCAACCCTCGTAATAGCTGCTGCACTTTCATTGCTCACAATCTCGAAGTGATAGGTTTCACCACGAATCACCGCACCCAATGCAATCAGGGCATCAAACTCGAAAGTTTCTGCCATTTGTGCCAGCGTAAGACCGACTTCAAGGGCACCAGGAACGGTCACAACCATGATATCACGCTCATCAACACCCAGTTCGCCCAGTTCCTGCAGGCAAGCTTCCAGTTCGGCAAAACCGATTTCCTCGCTAAAACGGGCACATACGATACCAATATGCAGGCCTTCGCCATTAAGATCAGGGGCTAATGTGTAAGGTTTCATAACGCTTCCTATTATTCAGAGTGAGTGGGCAAATTCATTGAGGGGCAGATTCATAACCGGTTACCGTTAGCGAGTAACCGACCATGCTTGGCATTTTACGTGGAACAGCCAGCAAACGCATGATTTCCACGTTTAAATCACGTAATATTTGTGCACCTACACCGTAAGTACGCAAATCATATCGATCTGTCTTTTTGGAGGCAGGTTCTTCTTTGCCCCATTGCGCCATGGTTTCAACCAAAGACTGGGCGGAACCCTGACAATTGAGCAATACCAGCACACCGCATTCCGAAGCGGAAATCGCCTTGAGGGCGTCGGAAACTCCCCAGCTGTGCTCACTGTCTTCAGTATTTAACAAATCGAGTACGGAAAGCGGCTCATGCACGCGCACCAGCACTTCTTTATCGGGGCGGATATCGCCGTGCACCAATGCAATATGGGGTGCGCCCGAGGCCTTGTCTTTATAGGCAACGGCACGGAACTGACCCCATGGCGTTTTAAGCTGACGCTCACCCAATCGCTGGATCATGGACTCATGTTCGCTGCGGTACTGAATAAGGTCGGCGATCGTACCGATTTTCAGGCCATGCTCCTGGGCAAAAGCCATTAAATCAGGCAAACGCGCCATCGTGCCATCGGTTTTAAGGATTTCACAAATGACAGCGGCTGGCGTTAACCCCGCCATCGCAGTCAGGTCACAGCCGGCTTCAGTATGGCCTGCACGAATAAGCACGCCACCCGAAACAGCCTTGACCGGAAAAATGTGTCCTGGATTGACCAAATCGGACGGTTTTGCATCGCGGGCAACCGCTACCTTGATGGTATGAGCCCTGTCAGCAGCCGAAATACCCGTTGTTACGCCTTCGGCAGCTTCGATGGAAACCGTAAAGTTGGTACCAAAACTGGTGCCGTTGTTACTGGCCATGAGCGGCAATTCAAGCTGCTTGCAGCGCTCTTCGGTCAGGGTCAGGCAAACCAGGCCACGCGCGTGCGTTACCATGAAGTTAATCGCCTCGGGCGTGATGAACTCGGCGGCCATCACCAGATCGCCTTCATTTTCCCTGTCTTCCTCATCGACCAGAATGACCATGCGCCCCATTCTGAGTTCATTGACTATTTCAGAAACGGGTGAAATATCAAATTTTTGTTGTACTGAGGCTTGCTCTGTTGCAGATGATGTCATAACGTGAATTCCGGACAAATACAAATGTTATTGAAAATGCGGGCAATAACGAAAAGAGAGTATTTTACCCATAGTATAGGAAGAAAATATGTAAATCGTACTGCACAACATATTGTAACAAGCATGGAATCCGTTTGTTCCAATATCCATTGCCTTGCTGTCAATATTGACGGCCTGTTTACCCGATTATGCCCTATTCCGGAACAAAACAAAAACAATTTGACACATAAAACATGCAAGCAAGGTGCATACCACCCTGGCACCCTGTACTTTGGTACCGGTTTCATTATTTAAATTTAAATAATTTGTTTTACGGTTCAATATTATATGTTCCATATTATGAAAGACAGGTTTAAAATAATGCCATGTTTGATTAATCTTAAAACAAGATTATCTTGATCCAACCAATTACCTCTATCAGGGGGAACTATGCAAAACGACCTGGAAACACGCGCACTGGAATCCGACAACCAAGAACTCAAGCTTTGGCTTCGCCTGCTTACCTGCAGCAATCTTATCGAAAACAAAATCCGCAGTCGCCTGCGCGTTGAGTTTGAAACCACCCTGCCACGCTTTGATTTAATGGCACAACTGGCACAAGAGCCCAAGGGCATGAAAATGGGCAACCTGTCCGAACGGCTCATGGTGAGCAATGGCAACATCACGGCCATTACCGGACAACTCGAAAAAGAAGAGCTGATTACCCGCATTGTCAACAAAGAAGACCGCCGCAGCACTTTCATCAAGCTGACCCCTAAAGGGCGGCGCCAATACAACAAAATTGCCAAGGCCCAAGGCATCTGGTTGCAGGAAATGTTTGACGGCTTGTCCCAATCCAGCCACAAAAGCCTGTACAAATCACTGGCAGATCTTAAAAAACGCCTTCTCCTGAACGATGAGGACGTACAATAAGGGCTAACCCTATATCTCCCCGTTAACCAATATGACCGACACTGGGATGGCAATGAGTACAACGGCAGCACAATATTTGGACAAAGTGGATATTCTTGTTATTGGTGGCGGTATTAACGGTACGGGTATTGCCCGGGATGCGGCAGGCAGGGGCCTGAAGGTATTGCTTTGCGAGAAACAGGACCTGGCGGGCGCAACCTCTTCGGCCAGCAGCAAACTGATTCATGGTGGCCTCAGATACCTGGAACAATATGAGTTCCGACTGGTACGCGAAGCACTGGCCGAACGCGAGGTTTTGCTTGGCAATGCACCACACATTGTACACCCCATGCGTTTTGTCTTGCCCCACAACCAACATCTCAGGCCAGCCTGGATGATTCGCATTGGCCTGTTTTTGTACGACCACTTGGCCAAACGCTCCCGAAATCTGCCCGGTTCACGGCAAATTTCCCTGGCTGAAACCTCGGTCTACGCCACTCCCCTTAATGACAGCATTAAAAAAGGGTTTATTTACTCGGACTGCAATGTTGATGACTCTCGTCTGGTCATTCTTAATGCCATGGACGCTCGGGCCCGTGGTGCACAAATTTTAACCCGTTGCGAATGCATCGGTCTTCAAACGCAAGATAACGCCTGGCTGGCTACCTTACGGCATCAGGATGGCACTGTCCAGAACGTACAGGCAAAGATTCTGGTCAATGCCGCAGGACCATGGGTGGATGATATCCAGAACCTGGCGGCCCAGCACGGCAACAAAGCCGCTGGCCGCAACAAACTGCGACTGGTCAAGGGCAGCCATTTGGTCACCCCCAGGCTTTATGACGGCACGCACGCCTATATCCTGCAAAACCAAGACAAGCGCATTATTTTTGTCACCCCTTACCAAAATGATTTTTCAATGATTGGCACCACCGATGTGGATTTTCACGGAGATCCGGATAAAGTCGCCATTTCTGCCGAAGAAACCGACTATCTGCTGCAATCGGTCAATGCCTATTTCAAACGGACCATCCGCCATGAAGACATTGTCTCCACCTGGTCTGGCGTACGCCCCCTTTACGATGATGCCCAGGGCAATGCCTCAACCACAACACGTGATTACGTATTTGACGTGAGTGGAGGCACGGATTCCGCTCCCCCCCTGCTGTCTATTTTTGGGGGTAAAATCACCACCTATCGCAAACTGGCCGAACACGCCCTTGAAAAACTGGCCCCCTTCACTGGCAAACATCAGCCTTGGACCCATGCAGCCCCCTTGCCTGGCGCTGATATGCCCAATGCAGACATCAATCTTTTCATATCACAACTGCAAAAACAATACCCGTGGCTGCCCGAAAACACAGCCCGTCGATATGCCCGCACCTATGGTACGCTTGCCTTGAATTTTCTGGCAGAAAAAAACAATATCGAAAGTCTTGGGCAACACTTTGGCCATGATTTATATGAAGCTGAAGTGAAATGGCAGCTAGAACACGAATGGGCACGCTATGCGCAAGACATTTTATGGCGCAGAACACGACTGGGCCTGCATTTCACCCCGGAACAAACGCTTGCCTTGCAAAAATGGCTTGAAAAACAGACATTTAGGTGACATAAACGCTCACTGCCATCACTTGTCATTTAATACCTCCATTTCAAATGTTAAGATAGGGTACTCTGAATTTTATAAAGTCAATCCCCTATGTCTGAACAGGAACTTAAACTGCATGTGCCCATTCATGCGCAAAAAACAGTAGAAAAAGCCGTGCGCACGGCGCGGGCTGAAGAACTTCCTTTGCGGGCCATGTATTTTGATACGCCTGCCCGTGAACTTGCCAAGGCCAAAGTCGCGATCAGACTGCGTCTGGAAGGTACCCAATGGGTTCAAACCCTGAAAATGCCCGGCAATAACGCCATCAGCAAACTGGAACTCAATCACGACCGTCCGGGTCCCATTCTGGACCTGTCTCTATACGTCGGGACACCTGCACAGGCCGTATTAACCAACCTGGACAACCCACTGGAACTACGCTATGAAACCGATGTTGTCCGGGTATTCCGAAAACATCGTGTTGCCAAAGGCATTATCGAAATCGCCTATGACCGTGGTGTTATCCGCTCTGGCGATCTTGAACTGCCCGTTTCCGAAGTGGAGTTTGAACTGCAAAACGGTTCACCCGAAGCTATTTTTGAAGTGGGCTTGCGCTGGCTGGAAAAATACAAACTGCAGCTGGATTTACGCAGCAAATCACACCGTGGTGATGCGTTGGCTACTGCCGCACAAAACATCAAACAGGCAAAAACCTCCACATCACCACAAATTGTTCGCACAAGCGAAATTGACCGTTTCTGGGCACCCCGCAAAGCCCGCCCCTATCAAATAAATAAAAACCAGAACGCCACCCAGGCGCTCATTGCCACCACCGAGGAATGCCTTGAACAAATCTGCTTCAATGCGGGTCCACTGGCTGAAATAGACACCCTGGGTGTGGTTTCTGTTGGCCGGCCAGAACATGTGCACCAACTGCGCATTGGCATGCGACGCCTGGCAAGCAACTGGAAACTTTTTGGCAAAATTGCCACCCTGCCCGAACCCGAACTGCGGGCAGAGTTAAAAATACACCTTGGCCATTTTGGTGCCACCCGTGACCTGGACGTCATGCTGGAAACCATTGTGCCCAAACTGGAAGCGGCAGGCATGCCTCATATCCAATTTGAACAGCATGAGAGCGTCCGTACCGCACAGGAAATCGCACAAAGCGTTGCCTTCCAATCATGGCTGGTTAAATTGCTGAAGTGGACGGTATTGACACCCGCCATCGATCCCATCCCCGCAACAGACGAAGCGGCAGAAGTAACAGAAGCCCCTGCGGCCATGGATATGGCAATTGATGTCGAGGATGTGGATAAACATACCCCACTCCAGGAAAGCACAACCAAAGCAGCGGAAAAATCACCTAAGGAAAACACGGCCAACAGCCAGCCTCCCCTGCTGATTATCCCCCTGATTCCATCCACACAGCCTAAAGTCACGCTGCGCAAACAACTGGAAGCACAGCTTAACAAATGGAACAAGGATATTGTCAACCACTGGAAAACCGAGGATAAAAACGATATTGAGGCCTATCATGACCTGCGCAAAAAAATCAAGCGAATGCGTTACGGCCTGAATGTCTATGAGGCACTTCATACCGACAGCAACCTGGGTTTTTATGTGAAGCGACTGGCCGCGGCACAGGAAACGTTTGGCATTCTCAACGACTACTCAACCACCCATACGTTTTACCGTCAGTACACCGATGCTTACCCTGAAACCTGGTTTGCCGTGGGCTGGCTATCCGCCAATCTGGAAACCTGCAAAAAACACGCTGATGAAGCATTGAAAGAACTGCCAAAGCGCATCAAGTTTTGAACCATAAAGCCGTTCATGCCTCCTTTCCGCAAGGAGGGCAATAAATCCTGGAACAACAAGCCTTATACTTGAATAGACCGGCACAATCCGAAAAAACCACCCTATGAACTTTTAATGCCAGCTTGCATTATCTTCATAGGGTGGTTTTCATTTAAGCCGAATGGCCATATCGCAACGACCTAGCCTTCTCCGAGCAGTGCACCGGCAAATTCCGAAGCAACAAACGGCTGCAGATCATGCAGGGATTCACCCACACCAATCCAATAAACCGGAATCGGGCGTACACCATGACTGCCTGCGGCAACGGCTGCCAGCGTACCACCTTTGGCCGTACCATCCAGTTTGGTCACGATAAGACCGGTTAAATCCAGGGCCGCGTCAAAAGCCTTGATTTGGGAAATGGCATTCTGACCCGTATTACCATCCACCACCAGCAACACTTCATGCGGTGCGGAAGCATCCGCCTTGCCAATCACACGCCTGATTTTTTTCAGTTCTTCCATTAAATGAAGCTGGGTGGGCAAACGTCCGGCAGTATCAACCATGACCACTGATGCATTACGCGCCTTGCCGGCATTGACGGCATCAAAGGCAACTGCGGCAGGGTCACCGCCATCCTGGGCAATAACGGCCACATTGTTGCGCGAACCCCATTCAATCAGTTGCTCGCGGGCAGCTGCCCTGAAAGTGTCACCTGCAGCCAGCAGGACGCTGGCGCCCTGGGCCTGAAAATGATGGGCCAGTTTGCCAATAGATGTGGTTTTACCGGCACCATTCACGCCTGCGATCATGACCACCAACGGAGAGGCACGCTTCAGATTAAAATCTTTTTCCAGCGGTTTAAGGTGCTCGGTCAACAGTTCTTTCAAGGCGGCTTTCACTTTTGCGGCATCATCAATCCGCTCTTTCTTGACCTTGGCGCGCAAAGCTTTAAGCAGTGATTCCGTGGCTTCCATACCCGAATCAGCCATGATCAGTGCCGTTTCAAGCTCTTCAAACAGGTTTTCATCAACCTTGACACCGACAAAAATGGCACTAATACTTGAACCGGTTCTGGACAACCCCTGTTTAAGACGCGAAAGCCATGATTTCTTTTCAGGGGCCGGGGCGGGCTCTGG
This sequence comes from Advenella sp. EE-W14, assembly GCF_012923605.1. Taxonomy (NCBI): domain Bacteria; kingdom Pseudomonadati; phylum Pseudomonadota; class Betaproteobacteria; order Burkholderiales; family Alcaligenaceae; genus Advenella; species Advenella sp. EE-W14. The sequence goes on from NZ_JAAVNG010000014.1 coordinate 68,348, forward strand.
CTCTGGCTCTGGCTCTGGCTCTGGCTCTGGCTCTGGCTCTGGCAAAGAGGATAGCACCGGTTCTGGATCGCTTGTGGCCGGTGATGCCAAAGGTGCGGCAGGTTCAGATTGTTCAACAACAGGCTGACTGGACTGCTGCTCGGGTATTTGTGCATGCTCTATATCCTGGCCCTGCCCCAAAAGCATGGCATCCTGATCCGATCTGGCCTGTTCATTTACCTGAACAGGCGCTGGTGTGTGTTCGGGCAACACGGGAGCATTCTGAACAGCCTCTGAAACAGAAGCCTGATCATTGGCCGTCGGGCTTTCTGCCTCATCACCACGTGCCGTCTGCTCAACAAGACTTTCCTGGTCTTTATGATCCTGCGGCTTGGGTTGCTTTTTTTTCCTGAAGAAACTGAACATATGAAATTCGATATATTAAAAATTTGATTCTGAAGAAGTATTTTAACAGTCCTGTTTTTTATTTTTGCTTTTCTGCTTGCGCTTATAATCTTATCCACGCAAACCACAGGAAGATGCCGTTATTTTGCCCAAACACGTTTATCCTGTACAAGCACAGACAAATATGGCGCTCAACGCCACCATTTTTGATCATAGTGGGTTCAATGCAGCAATACAAAAATCATGAATACAACTTATAAAAAAACCAGCGGGACACCGCATAAAGTCCGTATTATCGGAGGCCATCTCAAGCGCACGATCCTTCCGGTGGCCGACGTTCCGGGGCTGCGCCCCACGCCTGACCGCGTTCGGGAAACCGTTTTCAACTGGATTAACCACTTATGGGACAGTGATTACAGTAATAAATCGGTTCTGGATCTGTTTGCCGGCACAGGTGCCCTGGGCTTTGAAGCCGCCTCACGTGGCGCAGAACACGTGCAAATGGTTGAAAACAACCCCCAAGCCATGCTCAATCTGCGACAAATTCGCGACAAGCTCAATTTGCAGCAAGTACGGATTAACAATGGTGACGCCATGCTGGTTCTAAAACGCATGGATGCCAGCCGCTTTGACCTGGTTTTTCTGGATCCCCCATTTCAAAAGGATTTAATCCAGGAAGTTTTGCCTTATCTGCCCCAAATTTTGAAACCCGGCTCATTACTTTATACAGAATCCGAAAAAAAAATCACCTTAAGTCCCCCTTTCAAATTAATGAAGGAAGGAAAGGCCGGTGCCGTGTTTTTTCAGCTACACCAATTTAATGAAGTGTAGTAAATTACCTTATAATCCCTTTTTTTTCAAAAGATATTTGCCATGATCACTGCCGTATATCCAGGTACCTTTGACCCACTCACCAGAGGCCATGAAGATTTGGTTCGTCGGGCAGCAGGCCTGTTTGACAAAGTTGTTATTGGTGTTGCCTCAAGCGCGGGTAAAAATCCTTTGTTTACGCTTGAGGAAAGACTGGAAATCGCCAATGAAGTATTGGGTCACTACAGTAACGTGACGGTCAAAACTTTCGATGGTCTGCTCAAAGACTTTGCCCGCCAGGAAGAGGCACGTGTCATTATCCGTGGCTTGCGCGCAGTCTCCGACTTCGAATACGAATTCCAGATGGCTGGCATGAACCGCCACCTGCTGCCCGATGTCGAAACCCTGTTCATGACGCCCTCAGACCAGTACCAGTTTATTTCCGGCACTTTTGTACGTGAAATTGCACTGCTCGGTGGCGACGTGAGCAAATTTGTTTTTCCGTCCGTAGAGCGCTGGCTGCAAGAAAAAGCCAGGGCCAGGAAAGAAGCCAAAGCCGCACAATCTAAATAAGCCATATCGTTAAGTACCGGCTTACCGATACGGTTAACGATATTCAAAACACCCTGTCATGACCTGATTTTGCAATAATACAAATTCAGGTCATTTCATTCTGGCATATTTTTTACAGCCTGCAGATGCGCACCAGTTCAGCAGGTTGCATTTTGCCGCCCCGGATTTATTGATTGATGCAGCCCTAATATCCCTAGTAAAATAGTCCGTATATGCCGGTCAGCCCTTAAAATGGAATATAATATAAGGGTAAATACTTAACAGGCAAATTCAATATCATGGCTTTATTAATTACTGAAGAATGTATTAACTGTGATGTCTGTGAACCGCAGTGCCCTAATGATGCCATCACCATGGGCGATGAATATTACGTCATTAACCCGGAAAAATGCACCGAATGCGTGGGTCACCATGACACGCCGCAATGCATGCAAGTTTGTCCGGTAGACTGTATCGAGCCCGATCCACAATGGCAAGAAGATGCCGGTCAGCTAATGGAAAAATACAAAAGGCTTACGGCCTGAGCAGCATGTTATGAACCACCGCCACCTAACGTCCAGCGTTCAGGTGGGGTGTGCCTTCTGCGCTTACATGTTTCAGGCTGTCGCCTGCAAGGCTTGGTGATCTTCCGGGTGCAATTTCATTAAATGAATGGTTTTGCCATAATAGTTGGAAAACCAGGCTGTGGCCAACTCTCCCTCATTCACTGCCCGTAATGATTGCCCATTCAGGGTAATTGACTCAAACGCTTCCTCATCATCTTCCAGGACATCCATGGGGATATCCAGCCGCAACATGCCCGGGGCCCTGAAAACCAGATAAGAAAACCGGATGGACAATGAAAGCTCTGCTGTCTTTCCCTCCGAGTCCTCTAAAACCTGGGCGTTTTCATCCATCAGAAACCAGCGATTCTGGTACTCAGGCTGAACACTATCCCTGACTGCCATACATGAAAAAACCGGGGTGAATTTTGCTGTTTCATTCATAATAAAACGGATGAGAAATAATTAATAAAACAAAAAGAAGAAACCATTATGGTTGGACTTCAACAGGGACAGCGGCTTCGGTTTCTGTTGATGGAACAGGGGCCGCCTCTGGGGCGCCTGACTCGTCGGGTGCTGCCGGAGAGGCCATTTCACTTGCGTCGGATGCCTCCAAAGCAGGCGCCTGCTTCTGCTCTGTAACAGACTGTTCTTTTATTGCCTGCTCTTTTATTGCCTGCTCTTTTTCAGCCCGCTCTTTCGCCACCTGTTCTTTTTTCTTTTCCAGCAATTTGCCCAATGGCGAATTTTTAAGTTTATCCCATTGCAGCTGAACGCTTAACGACTGACCGACTCTTGAAACAATGGCTGGCATGTTTATTTCCTTGATCGAAAGCGTAACAGTACCTTGACTGATGTTAACCGGCTGACGTGTCTTCAAGGTGACAGGAAGCGTGAAGTCTCCCTTGTTCAAATTAACCAGCATTTCATCCGCCTGCCCCTGAACCACAAATTTCTCACTTTCAAATAACAAAGAAGACAGCTGTGCAATGCCGTTGTCAACTTGCGCATCCGCAACAATCCGGGAGTAAGGACTGGAGGCATTAAGATCGACCGTAAATGGATATGTTGACGTATCAGGATCCAGGTATGTCAACGGGTCATTTTCCAGCCGGTTGAGATCAAAACCCTTGACAAGACCATTTTCAGCCTTGACCTGGACCTGTCCCTTGATATTATCCAGGATAGTTTGTTCATTGGATCCCTTGCTTTCAAGCTGTAGCCTGATAAAGGCACGCCCACTTACCCAGGGAGTCCAATTGAGCGCCTGCAACATTTGGGACACGTCTATGGCTTCCAACTCCACACCGGTTTTGATATCTTCATTGGCCAAATCAAACTTTGCATCTGCCCGTACCTGCCCATCAAAAACCCAGGATTTGAACGAAGTCATTTCAAGATTATCGCGATCGAAACGAAAAATAGCCTGTACATCATTGAAAGCGATATCCTGATAGCGCATCTGCTTCAGATTAATCGTTCCCATGCCACGCAATGCCTGGAGCAACTCTCGCTTCAGGCTGCCAGCGGGCGCGGATACTTGCTGGGGTTGGGACGATTGCCCCACAGTGTTTTCAGCTGCCTGGACAGTTACGGCTTTGTTATTTTTTTCCGGCACTGATTCAGGAGACGCTACGGATTTTTCAGCTTTTCCTGTTTCTGCAGTGTTGTTTTCTTTCTTGGCTACTGCCGCAATCGGCCCCAGAATCTGATCAAGACTGATGGAATCTGCCATTAAATCAAAATTTACATTTGGCCTGGAAAAATTATGCAGCTCGCCATCCAGATTAAATTTACCGGCATTCACCACTGCATCCAGCTTGAAGCTGGCCCGATCTTTCTGGAAATCGGCATTGATACTGCCAATCAGAGGAACCTGTTGCTCTTCTAACCCTTGATCCTTGAAACTGGCATTGCCACTAATCGCGGAAAGCATCACGATCCGGTCAATCAGATTCATCTGTGCCGGTGAAGAAATATTCAAACCAATCACACGGTTATTGGGCTGCGCATACTTGCCATCAATTTTGACTTCCGAAATTTTCAGGTTATCGGCAGAGCCACTAATACCCTTGAGCGATAAATTCACCCCAACCTGTTCACGCCCCTTCATCCGAAGAAAACCAATCAGCGGTTTACCACCAGCCACGGTAGAGGAAATATCCAGTTCCGGTGATTCAAAAGACCACTCATAAGACTGCTCATTGACGTGCTGCGCATTGCCCTTGAACGAAAAATTTTCAAGCTGCAGCAAGGGTGCGGAAGAATCGAAAATCAATTTTGGTGCCGTCACACTCACATCAATTTTTTTAAGTGATGCACCTTCGGCTCCATTTCCAGCCAGCACCAACTCCATGCCAGAGCCGGTAATCGCATGGGCAAAACTATCTATGTTGAAACTGCCTTTAAGGGTTGCACTGCTGGCATCAATATCGCCCAGTCTGCCTTTTAAGGCAACCTCCAGTTTCTGGGCATTATAAAGTTTGGTTACCGGGTCCAGCTTGAGCAGCCCCTGCACATTCAATTGTGCATTCACCCGGGGATGATCACCTTCCAGCCGTGCGGCCAGTGAAATATCAAAAGGCTGGTCAAAGGTGACCCTGCCCGTATTAATTGACATGCCTTGCAAACGCATATCCAGCTGATTGGCCAGATCCTTGAAATAAACCTCGCCATTCTGGAGCTCAAGCCCGGCAATATCAATTTTAAAATCGGCATTATGGGGCTGAGGCAATACGGTATCGCCATCGGCCTCGTCTTTAAGATGATCAACGACTACTTTTTGTTCAAACAGGTCTTCAAAGTTCAGATCGCCGGCTTCATTACGTACCACCCAGGCCTTGAAACCACTGACCGCGACATGATCAACCACAAAACGATTGGAAATAAGTGGCCAGATAGCCACCGCAAAACGGGCACTGTTGATAGAAACAAAAACATCATCCCTACCCGGCTCGGACAAAGACAGTTGATTGACCGACAGGCCAATGCGGGGAAAAAGTGATAATTCGATATCGCCTTTTATCTGAAGATCACGGTCATAATTGGACCTGACTATTTCTTCGAGTTTATATTTATAGGCATTTGGATCAAAAGTAAGCAAAAAGACCGCACCACCCACAAAGGTGACAAGCAGAAGCACAACCAGACTCACCAACACGCGCTTGAGCCATTTTTTCATGACGGATTTTTTCACTCACTTTATTTTAAAGACCGGCATTGGCGCAAAATGCACCAATGCGTACCCAAGTCCTTAATACTACCCCAAGTTTTACTTATCTGGTAGGGAAATTAGATCACACGTTGAACAGGAAGTTCAGGACATCACCATCCCTGACGACGTACTCTTTACCTTCAGCACGCATTTTTCCGGCTTCTTTGGCACCTTGCTCACCCTTGAACTTGACAAAATCATCAAAGGCAATGGTTTGTGCACGGATAAAACCACGCTCAAAATCGGTATGGATAACACCCGCCGCTTTAGGAGCCGTATCACCCACCCGAATTGTCCAGGCACGAACCTCTTTGACACCGGCGGTGAAATAGGTTTGCAAACCCAGCAAGTTATAAGCGGCACGAATCACACGATTCAGACCTGGCTCTTCCATGCCCATATCCGCCAGGAAGACTTCTTTGTCTTCATCATCCAGATCGGCAATCTCGGCTTCAATCGCCGCACATACCGCCACCACGGGTGCATTCTCCGCCTTGGCATATTCCTGTACCGCAGCCAGATGAGGATTATTTTCAAAACCGTCTTCTTTCACGTTAGCCACATACATGGCACGTTTGGCGGTAATGAAGCAATAGGACTTGATCAGGGCCTGCTCTTCCTCATCAAGATCCAGCGAACGGATTGGACGGGCCTCGTTCAGGACAGGAATGATTTTCTCCAGCACCGCACACAGTTTTTGTGCGTCTTTATCGCCAGCACGAGCGGTTTTCTGGGCTTTTTGCAGTGCTTTTTCTGCTGAAGACAAATCTGCCAGTGCCAGTTCGGTATTAATGACTTCTATATCTGAAATGGGATCCACCTTGCCGGCCACGTGCACCACGTTTTCATCCTCGAAGCAACGCACGACCTGCACAATGGCATCGGTTTCACGAATATTGGCCAGAAACTGGTTACCCAGGCCCTCACCTTTTGAAGCACCGGCAACCAGACCAGCAATATCAACAAATTCGACAGTGGCTGGCAGGACGCGCTCGGGCTTGACAATAGTGGCAAGTTCATCAAGCCGTGGATCGGGCACTTCCACAATACCTACGTTGGGCTCGATAGTACAAAACGGGTAATTCTCGGCGGCAATCCCCGCTTTCGTTAACGCATTAAACAAAGTTGATTTGCCTACGTTGGGTAAACCAACGATGCCACATTGAAGAGCCATTGAAAATCCTTAATAAATCAAAGCACGAAACCCGCTATTGTACCTCTGGGAAAGGTACAATTTCAGGAAATTTAACCGTTTTTATGAAGAATAAGCCGCTTAATCCAGTACGCGATAGCCGCGACCAATCATACAGTTGCGGATTACCTGTTTTTGAGAAGCCGCTGTTGATACACCCCCTGCCGCTGCGCCTGTCACCGCACCAACACCTGCCGCCTGGGCGATACCCGTGCTATTGCCCCCCCCCACCAGGCCCAGCACTGCGCCAAAGGCGGCACCCGCCAGGGCCCCACCGCCCGTCCGGCCAGCACCATCTACCTGTCGGGCGTAATTCTGACAGTCACGAAGATCATATTCATAATTTGACATATCCCGGCCTTGCCCATCGACGACAGGACGATAGCCGGTGCAGCCTGCCACCAATACGGCCAGAAACACTGTTGAAGAAATCAATTTTACGCTTTTCATATTCACCTCTCAATTTGTGGCCAGTTCAGGACTGAACTGCAATAAAAACCAAACCAGCAAGATAGGACCGGAATTAAAAATCATATGCAGGAAAATAGACGTGCTTATTCCATCACGCACCCGCATCCAACCAAGCACCATGCCTGTAAACCATTGTGGCAACACCAATAATGGCATCAACCACCAATTCATTTCGGTAAACCTGAAATTCCATAAATGCAGGCCGGCAAACACCAGCACCGAACCATGAAAAAACAGGGGAAAAAACCGTTGGTAATTGACACGCCAATGCCATTTTAAAGCATGTTCATTGGTGGTAAGCCCCCGGATATCCAGTATTACAATCAACATCAGTACCAGCAATAGCAACACTATACTATGAAGCTCTGGCCCCATTACAACAACCCAGGTCATTAATGGAATCAACCAAATGCTTAATCGTGGTCTGCGCAAAGAATAACGAAACAATAACTCTTCGGCCACAGGCGCCCACAACACCGCTGTTAAAAAGGGAATATTATTGATATCGAGACGATGGGCTGCACCTGTTTTACTGGCCACCATCAGGGCGATAGGCGCAAACACAAATATATTGATGATCCACAGACACCCCGCCCATTGCAGCATTCGTCCGACAGAAGTCGCAGGCACCCAGTCTTTCCACCAACCATTGCCGCCACCCCTGCCCGGCTTGCGCGGTGACAATGCCGGACGTCTGATATAGCGAAAAAACTCGGCAAACTCCTGTCGAAAACTAGGTGACTTCATTATTAGGCAATTCCTTTTGATTCCTGCAAGGAACTGGAGGCTTTCGAAAACTCTCCTTGCAGCAGCAAAGGAACAATAACACGAGAACGACGGATTTCATCATCAATCAGGGGCATATCTTCCTTACGTGGCATATGCAACACGTAATCGGCCACATTTTGTGCCAGTCCCTGTGTACGGGGATGTCCTATTCCCAAACGCAAACGCCAGAAGTCGGGGCTACCCAATGCGGACTGAATGTCACGCAAACCATTGTGGCCCGCATGACCTCCCCCTTTTTTCAGCTTCACCTGGCCTGGCGGTAAATCCAGCTCATCATGCAACACCAGGATTTCTTCCGGGGCTATTTTATAAAACCGCGCCAATGCACCCACAGCCTGTCCCGAACGATTCATGTATGTAGACGGTTTCAGTAAGAAAATATTGTTTCCCTGATATTTTGCCTTGGCAACCTGCCCAAAAAAAGCAGGCTCCGGATTGAAGGTGGCATTCAGGTCATCGGCGATATGATCGGCCAGCCAAAACCCGGCATTATGCCGCGTGACTTCATATTGACTGCCCGGATTGCCCAGGCCCACAATCAGACGAATGGATAAAGACATGCTCAGCGACCCTATAAAACAATAGCCCCCGAACGGCAAAAAGCATTACGGGGGCTATTCATGAACAAAACATCACAGACAAGATACAACATTGCCTGTTCATTTCGAACGTAATGTTACGACTTACTCGGCAGATTCGCCATTTTCAGTGTTGTCAGCAGCTACTTCAGCAGAAGCAGAAGCCAATACAGGATCATCACCGATCACAACAAACTGCACGCCTGCAGGCGCAACCAACTGGCTCAGGTGGAACACACCGCCTGCCTCAAGGCCGGCCAGATCCACTTCGATAAACTGCGGCAAATCTTTAGGCAGACAAGTAATCTCTACTTCGTTGGCGACAGTGGTGATTTTTGCGCCTTGCAGCTTGACGGCTGGAGACACGTCTTCGTTTTTGAAGTGCAAAGGCACTTTGGTCGTGATGGCCTGGTCAGCGCTAACACGTTGGAAGTCAACGTGCAAAACCTGAGGCTTATAGGCGTGCCATTGAACAGCACGCAACAATACATTTTGTACTTTGCCATCCAGTTCCATGTCAAGAACTGAAGCGTGGAACTCTTCTTTACGCAAAGCGTGGAAGATTTCGTTATGATCAAGTTCAATACTCAAGGCGTCGCCTTTACCACCGTAAACGATGGCTGGCACGCGGCCTGCGCGGCGCAGGCGGCGGCTCGCACTCGATCCCTGTACACTACGCGAAGTGGCTGTGAATTTCATGGAATACTCCAAAATAAACGTAATTAATACGTATAGATAAAAAAATCAAACCGGAAACGGTTTAATCACGAAATCCGATGCCGCGACCAGCACCGGATAAAAATTAGTCTACGAACAGGGAGCTGACCGACTCGGCGTGAGCGATACGCAAAATGGTTTCGCCCAGCAAGGCGGCAGTTGAAAGCTGACGGATTTTAGCACAACCGGCAGCCTGCTCGCTCAGGGGAATGGTATCGGTAACAACCAGTTCATCCAGTTCGGATTCTGTAATACGCTCTATGGCGCTGCCTGACAAAACAGGGTGGGTACAATAAGCATAAACAGCACCGGCTCCGCGCTCTTTAAGGGCGGCGGCAGCCTTGCACAAGGTACCGGCGGTATCAACCATATCATCCATAATGATACAGGTACGGCCATCTACCTCGCCGATAATATTCATGACTTCAGAAACGTTGGCACGTGGGCGGCGTTTGTCAATAATCGCCAGGTCAGCTTCCAGCTGTTTGGCCAGGGCACGTGCACGCACAACACCACCGATATCAGGGGATACCACAACCAGATTGTTCAGATTACGCTGATCGATATCTGCCAGCAAAACCGGCGCTGCATAAATATTATCAACAGGAATATCGAAGAAACCCTGAATCTGGTCAGCATGCAAATCCATGGTAAGGATACGGTCAACACCCACACCTTGCAGCATATTGGCGACCACTTTGGCCGAAATGGCAACACGGGCGGAACGCGGACGGCGATCCTGGCGTGCATAACCAAAATAAGGAATGGCAGCGGTAATACTACCGGCTGAAGCACGACGCAAGGCATCAACCATGGTCATGATTTCCATCAGGTTATCATTGGTGGGGGCACAGGTAGGCTGCAAGACAAATACATCACGGCCACGGACATGCTCGAGAATTTCAACCATCACCTCCCCGTCTGAGAAACGTCCGACAGTCATTTTTCCAAGAGACATGTCAAGATGATTCACTACATTGACAGCCAAACGTGGATTCGCTGTTCCAGTGAAAATCATGAAGTTGTTGTTAGTCATGATAGAGAGGATTTTTTTGAGAGATGAAATAAAAAAAACCGCGAAACCTTAACCCAACTTATAGGCCAGGCCCGACGGCTCCGATGATGTACTTAACGAGATTTTGGCTGGGGCGGAAGGATTCGAACCTTCGCATGCTGGAATCAAAATCCAGTGCCTTAACCAGCTTGGCGACGCCCCAAAATTTCATGTACCGTTAACCAAGAAAGCTTGTGAAAGATTGCTTGTTAACTGAAAGATGAAATTATAGCTGTTTTTCTTAACTTGTGAACCCCTTTCTTCACTTTTTTAATAAATTTGTTGTTTTTGTATCAAATACACGACAAAAAAATTTTTTCTCTTGTTTGATATTGTTTTTTACATTGAAAACCCAAATCACCCACCACCAAGTGATACCACAAGGCCTCGCATTAAGTTTAATTTTTCACCCAGTCATGCAAAGGATGCCGGACCAAGCCCCGAGCGGCGATTATCCGCTCAACAGGCACAGAGGCCCCCTGGTTGAATGCAGGCAACGCGACCTCAAGCTCATGCCCGACCTGCAAGGCATCTTCGTAAGAATTGAAAGGCGCGAAAAAACAGGCCCCCGACCCGGTCATGCGTGCCTTCACCTGCCGGACATCCAACCAGTCCACCAACTGCTGCAATCCGGGATGCTGGCGACAAGCCACCGCCTCCAGATCATTATGACCAAAAAAAGCGGGCTGGCTTAATGACGAGGCTTCAGATATGGGCAAAGACAGGCTTTGCTGCACGTCCTGAACCGTAACCAATGGGGTATTTCGACAAAGGTCGGGATCGGTGAAAATGGCCGGAGTGGGAATTCCCAGCCGGGGCTGAAAAACCAGGTACGCGTGCCCAGGCACACGACAGGCGGTAAATGCTTCACCAATACCTTCGGCAAACGTATTTTGACCAAACACAAACACCGGAACATCAGCCCCTAATGGCAAAGCCAGTTGCTGTAATTCCCAACGGCTTAATCCCGTTTGCCATAAGCGGTTAAGCGCAATCAGGGTACTTGCCGCATCACTGGACCCCCCCCCAAGGCCACCGCCGGCCGGAATGTTTTTTTGCACCTGGATCGTGGCCCCCTTGGCGGTGCCTGTCGCCTTTTGCAAAGCACGGGCAGCGCGCACAATCAGGTCGCTGTCGTGATCAATCCCTGGCAAGCTGGTTTGCCGGCATATCACACCATCATTACGCAACTCAAACTGCAGGCGGTCAGCCAGATCTATGAACACAAAAACCGTTTGCAGCAAATGATAGCCATCTTCCCGGCGACCGGTCACATGCAAAAAAAGGTTCAGCTTGGCCGGTGCCGGCACATCGTACAGATGCTTCATTATTCTTGACTATTCATTAATGACCAATCTGACCGTAATGGTCTGAAAGGGTTCGTTGCGCACCATGCCCAGTTTACGAGGACCTTTATGATCATAATCAGACAGGGTGACTTTCCAGCCAGCCTGGATAAATGAGCCCAACTTACCTTGCGCATCGCGTTGCTCCTGCTCTACGTTTGCCGGTGCCACAATGCCTTTGAGCCAGTAACGCAAGTCCGAAACCGGAATCTCGCTACCCAACACCTCGGCCACCAGGGCATCGGGATTTTCTGCCGTAACAATGGAGCCATCGGCATGAGTCAGCGTGGCACTGTCTGGCGTGACCGATACCCGGGCAAGCGTGGACCCCAAAGGGTTTCGCAAGTCCAGATCCAGGCGTTGCCTGGTATCAAACCATAAAAACCCGCCTTGCACGGCTTCTTTATTACGGTCAACGGTTTTATCCCATACCGTCAGGGCAAACCGCCCCGCCCGGCTGTAAGTGCCTTCATCCTGTTCGGGTTGTTTAAGGGCCGGTGCGCAGGCGGCCAGCGCACCCATCAAGCTCAACGCACCCACATAACGAAAAAACCGCTTGAACTGCTTCATTTTTTATCTCGCAAAGAAATACCAAGACGCTTGATTGCATCTTCCAGTGTCTTGTTTTGTTTTTCCAGTTCCCGGCCTTTTATGAAAATATCACGTGCCCGATTCTTTTCCCCCTTGACCCACAGCACTTCGCCAAGATGGGCAGCGATATCCGCCTGTTCGGACAATTCAAAAGCATTTTCAAGATACTCAAGCGCCAGCTCAAGATTGCCCAAACGGAACTGCAGCCACCCCATGCTATCCAGAATGAACGGATTATCGGGTGCCAGCGCAACCGCCCTATCCAGCAATAACTGGGCCTCATCAAGATGCATGTTGCGATCGGCAAAGACATAGCCCAAGGCATTATAAGCCTCCGGTGAAGACGGTTTGAGAGCGATCACTTCCCGCAACAAGGTTTCCATTTCTTCAAAACTTCCCTGCTGCTCGTACATCATGGCCAGCTCATACTTGATAAGGGCATTCCTGGGCATGTCGTTGTCGGCCTGCCTCAAATAACGAATGGCCTGATCCGCCTTGCCGGCATTACGATAAATAAGGGCTTGCGTCAGACGAATGCGCACGGCATCGTCTTCCTCTTCAGGCTGAAGCGATTTCAACAATGCGGTTGCCTTGGCCTCATTGCCGTTTTTGCCATGCAAGACGGCAATTTGCATTTGGATCTGTAGCTGCGCACTGGGATCATCAATTTTTTCCAATTGACTGATTGCGGCCCGATAATTTTGTTCTTCTTCGTAAATTTGTGCCAGCATAATCCGGGCATCCGCAGACTGTCCCTGGGCATCGGTTTCGGCATCAGACAGGGCCTCACGGCGCTGCGTCTGGACATCCAGAAACTGTTTAAGCAATTTTTTAGCCTGGGTCAGCTGCCTGGCCTGGTAATAAACCTGCGCTTCCATATACAACAAATCAAAGTCTTCCGGAAAGTTTTTTTCCATTTCCTTCAACTCATGGATCGCGGCATCAAACTCCCTGTCATTGACCATCTCGCTAATATAAAGCAAACGCAACCGTCGTGCGGTCGTATTGGCCCGAATGAAGTTGCCGACAAGCTCCATCGCCTCTTTCTTATGGCTTTCCCGTCCGTATTGCAGAACCCGTTCGGCAGCGGCATCAGAGGCGGCATCAAGCTCGAGGGCTTTCAGGGATGAGTGCCAGGCTTTATCCAGCTCTTTGGCCTGATAGGCCAAATCAGCCAGCAACATGAAAGTGGTCGACTCATCGTCCACCAATGCTTCCACCGCTTTTTCATACACATCCAGCGCCATTCTTTTATCATTCATTCTGGCAACAATGGAAGCAGTCTGATAAATCGCCCGTTCTTTATTCTTGGCCTGTTTCAGCCGCAATCTTAATGCATTTACCAGCCCTTCGGTTTCTCCGTTAGAAGCGGCCAGTGCCAAGGCGGTAGCAGCCGCCTCTTCATTGTCAGGGTCAAGTTTGTACCACAGCCTGGCCGCATCTGCCGCTTTCTGGCTGGAAGAACTGGCCAAATACAATTGCATGGCTTTCCTGGCCATTGGCACATCATTTTTTTCTTTGGCAAAATCAAATGCAGCCTGGGCAGCCAGCTCGAACTTCTCATCCTGAATGGCAAACTCGACCACCAGCAAACTGAAAATATCGTCCGCATTGGTATGGTCTACCAACTGGACCGGCTTAAGCTTATAGGCAGGAATGAAATCAAGAGCGGCATGCAAACGGGGCATGACCGGCGCCATTTCGTCCTGGGCGCAGGCAGGGATACCCCACAGGGTGGAAACCGAGACAGCAGAGAGGAGGAGAATTTTTCTGAAAACAGTCACAGATGGAAAAATGGCCATACCGGAAAAAGTTCATACAGGAATACTGATATTATCATTCTTAAGTACAATTTCAGGTAAAACCACTTGTTGGTAAATGTTTAAACACTTGCCAGCACCGTAAAAAACAACACTTTTCACCTAAGCAACATACCTAAGCAACATGCCAGAATTACCTGAAGTAGAAACGACCCGGCGCGGTCTGGACAGCGTCATTACCGGCCATCAACTTAACGAAATCCGCATTCATCATCACCAGTTCCGCTGGCCCATACCGGAAAACCTGAATCAAATCCTGCAAGGCCATGTTTTACAGGCTTGTGAACGGCGCGGCAAATATTTGCTATTAGCCTTTGAACATGGGGTTTTAATCATTCATCTGGGCATGTCGGGCTCCATTCGTCGTGTTGCGCCCGGCGAATTTTTACTTAAACACGATCATGTCGAGTTTGTTTTTGACAATGCCGAATTCCGCCTGAACGATCCTCGGCGTTTTGGCGCGGTTTTATGGCATCCGGCCGAAAACGGCGATATCCTGAACCACCAACTGTTGGCCAGGCTGGGCATTGAGCCCTTTGACCCGCAATTTACGGCCACTTACCTGCACAAGGCCTTGCAGGACAAGAAAAGCGCCATCAAAACCGTCTTGCTAAACGGTGAAATTGTAGTGGGCGTGGGCAATATTTATGCCTCGGAAAGTTTGTTCAGGGCGCGCATAAATCCTCAAACCACCGCACAAACCCTTTCCCTGGCTCGCTGCAAACGGCTACATCAGGCCATTATGGACACCCTGGCCGCCGCCCTTGAATCAGGCGGCAGCACACTGAAAGACTATACCGGCACCAACGGCGAAGTGGGTGCCTATTTTGCCATTCACGCTGCTGTTTATGATAAAGAAAACGTGCCTTGCAAATCATGTGGCACCCCAATCCGAAAAATCATCCAGGGCCAGCGTGCCACCTATTTCTGTCCTAAATGTCAACGCTATTGATGACTTTGCCCGGATTCATGATGCCATTAGGATCAAGCACCCGCTTGATCTTGCGCATCAGGGACAATTCCACGGCCGACTTGTAATTGGGCAACAGGTCTTTTTTCAGTTGGCCAACACCATGCTCGGCACTGATGGAACCGTTAAAGGCATGCACACTGTTGTGTACCACTTCATAGATTTCTTTTTGGCGGGAAAGAAAACCTTCCTCTTGGCCAATGGGCGCACCCACGTTATAGTGCAGGTTGCCATCACCCAGGTGACCAAAAATAATATGGCGCACACCGGGAAAAGACGCCTGTAACAGCTCATTGGTTTTAGCCACGAATTCGGCAATTCTGGATACCGGAATGGACACGTCATGCTTGATGCCCTTGCCGATTTCGGCTTCCGCCAAGGGAATGCTTTCGCGTAAATGCCACAGGTCTTTGCTTTGCTGGATAGACTCGGCAATAACCGCATCCTGCACTTCACCTGCCTCTATCGCCTCACCCACCACCAGCTCGAACCGCTCGCGGGCATGCCCGGCACTTTCACTGTCGGAAATTTCAAGCAGGGCATACCACTCGGACTCAAGACTGGGGCCTTCGAACGGCATTTTTTGCTGGGGAAACAGCTTGGTCACCGACGTCAGGCAGTAATTGGACATCAACTCGAATCCGGTTAAAGAGGCGCCAAATCCGCTACGGGCACGTGACAGCATTTTAACTGCTGCATCAATATCATCCAGGGCAAGCAGTGCCGTACATTTGGCCACCGGCTGCGGGTACAGCTTAAGCGTGGCCGCGGTAATAATACCCAGCGTACCCTCACTGCCAATATACAAATTGCGCAAGTCATAACCGGTATTGTCCTTGCGCAAACCGCGCAGACCATCCCAAATTTCACCATCGGCCGTCACCACTTGCAGGCCAAGCGCAAGATCGCGGGCATTGCCATAACGCAAAACCTGGGTACCTCCGGCATTGGTGGCCAAATTGCCACCAATCGTGCAACTGCCCTCTGCCGCCAGACTTAACGGAAACAACCGCCCTGCCTTTGCCGCTGCCTCCTGGACCGATTGCAGGATGCAACCGGCCTGGACAGTGATGGTATCATTATCGGTATCAATTTCGAGTACCTGGTTAAGCCTGGTTAGCAAAACAACAATGGCATCACCTTTGTTGTTGGGCGTCGCTCCACCGCACAGGCCTGTATTCCCACCTTGCGGCACAACCGGAATATCGTACTGCAGGCAGGTTTTCACCACCTTTGCGACTTCTTCAACCGACCCCGGGCGAACCACCGCCTGCGCCTTGCCGGTATAACGACCGCGCCAATCGGTTAAATAAGCTTGCGCCTGTTCTGCGACAAGGACATGTTCAGCCCCAACGATTTCCTGTAAAACTGCCAAAATACTCATATCACGACCTGTAAAAATTCTGTCCGTCATAAAACCACCTTCATGCGGACAACGGTGGTTTTATAATGTATGTAATTAATTTATTCTATCATTCTACCCAAATTGCATTCTATCGTTAAGTTTCACGTACGATTCAAAACGATTAGTTATCCCTATAAGGATTTATTACGTGGCGTCATTATTAGCAGCAAGTGTATTCAAGGCCTATGACATCCGGGGTATTGTCCCCGAACAACTCAATCCCGGATTTGCCTACCTGCTTGGGCGGGCGCTGGCTGCCCGGGCCAAAAAACAGGACATTACCACCATTGTCACCGGCTATGACGGGCGCAACAGCAGCCCGGAACTGTCCGAAGCCCTGCAACAGGGCATCAATGATGAAGGTGTCAATACCATCAACCTGGGCCAGGTACCCACCCCCTTGGTTTATTTTGTTGCCTATGCCAGAAATATTGGCACAGCGGTAGCCATTACCGGCAGCCACAATCCCCCGCAATACAACGGCTTTAAAATGATGATTGGCGGCAAGGCCCTTTATGGCAGCGAAGTTCTGCAATTGCGCGATGAAATGCTGGCCATTGAATCCCTGCCGCTGCCCAAGATCCCCGGTAACAAAGAGAACCTGGACATTATTCCCGAATATATCCAGCGGGTTTGCAGTGATGTCAAACTGGCGCGCCCCATGAAAATCGCGATAGACTGCGGCAATGGTGTGGGCGGCAACGTTGCCCCCGCCCTGTTCAGGCAACTGGGCTGCGAGGTGGACGAGCTGTTCTGTGAAGTGGATGGCAGTTTCCCCAACCACCACCCCGACCCGGCCGACCCGCACAATCTTGAAGACCTGATCCGGCACGTGCAAAACACCGATTGCGAGCTTGGACTGGCTTTTGACGGCGACGCCGACCGTCTGGGTGTGGTCACTAAAACCGGTACGATCATCTGGCCCGACCGCCAGCTCATTCTGTTTGCCCGCGATGTGCTGGAACGCTGTCCCGGTGAAACCATTATTTATGATGTCAAATGCAGCCGCCACGTGGCCGAAGGCATTTCACTGGCCGGAGGCAAACCCCTGATGTGGCAAACCGGACATTCATTGATCAAGGCCAAACTGGCTGAAACAGGTGCTCCGCTGGCCGGTGAAATGAGCGGCCATATTTTCTTCAAGGAACGCTGGTATGGTTTTGATGATGGCTTGTACACCGGTACCCGCCTGCTGGAAATCCTGTCTCGCCATGACAACCCCAGTGATATCCTGAATGCCATTCCCCAGGATATCTCCACCCCTGAACTGAAACTTGAAATGCAGGAAGGCCAGCCTCATGCCCTGATCAAAACCCTGCAGGAACAGGCTTCATTTGCAACCGCACGGGCCATCAATACCATTGATGGCGTACGCGCCGAATATGCAGACGGGTTTGGTCTGGCACGGGCCTCCAATACCACGCCGGTTGTGGTCCTGCGCTTTGAGGCTGAAAATCCGGCTGCCCTGGCCCGCATCCAGGATGAGTTCAGGCAAGTGTTTAGCACCCATGCTCCTGAATCCAAGCTGCCGTTTTAATTAAATATCAACTCTGCATTCCCAAATATCAACTCTGCATTCCCACGCGGGAGCGTGGGAACGAATAAGCTGCCGTTTTAGTTGAATATCAAATATGTATTCCCACGCGGGAGCTTGGGAATGAGTATTAGCTTGGGAATACGTATTATTTGAGACAAATAAAGCTTGAAACTTCAATCAAGAAGCTCACGATAAATTGCAAGGTGCTTATCAACCACCTTGCGAATATCGAATTCTTCCAAAGCCAGGATACGTCCTGCATTGCCCATGCTTAACCGCAGGTTGTCATCAGCCGCCAGTCTGGCCACTGCCTCATACAGTTTTTGCGCATCCCGGACTGGCACCAGCAAACCCGATTGCTCAATGTCTATGGCATCCCGGCATCCCGGCACATCGGTAGTGACCACCGCCCTGCCACAGGCCGCCGCCTCTACCAGCGATTTGGGCAAGCCTTCACGATAAGAAGGCAGCGCTACAATATGGGACTGGGCATACAGGCGGGCAATATCCTTGACCTCTCCCAACACCTTCACCTCGGGCCCCCAGCTTTGCACCTCAGCCTGGGTGACCGAAGCCGGATTGCCCGGGTCGGGCGTACCGGCCAGTTGCCAGCGTATGTCTCTGCCATGGCGGGCGGAGATTCCTGCCGCCTCGACAAACTCCATCACCCCCTTGTCTTTAAGCAAACGGGCAGCCATGGTCACCACAACCGGTTTGAGTGGCTCTGGCTGTGTGGCAAAGACAGCCACATCAACCCCCGACCCCCTGATTTTTACTGCCTGCGCTTCTTGCATGGCACCCATATCCAGCAAAATCTGTCTGTCATTGTCATTCTGGACAATCACACGACTATGCCTATGCCCCAGTGCCAAACGGTAAAGCTGCCGGGTGATTTGCCTGACCCAATCGATCCCCTTTCGTTCGCGGGTAAAAAGAAAACCCAGCCCGGAAATGGCATAAACCACCGCTTTCACCCTAGCCAGGCGGGCAGCAATACCCCCATACAAAACCGGCTTTATCGTGACCAAATGCACCAGGTCTGGCTGATAGTTGCGATATAAACGATACAGTGCATAAATGGTTCTTAGCTCGGCAAACGGATTCATGCCACTACGCGACATGGGAATCACAAAATGCCTCAGGCCATGCGCCACAATTTGTGCCACCGCCTGTCCTGGCATGGTGGCAACCGCCACCTCATAACCCTCCTCTTTTGCCTTCAGGGCAATAGGCAGGCGGTGCGACAGGAAAAAAGCCGGATTATTCACCACAAACAGTATTTTTCTGGACATATCCATCCTTTTATTTTGTCTTGCCGTTTTCACTTAGCATGTCCATCCAGGTTTGCCGGTATCCGGCAACCATTTTTTCAAGACTGAACGCATTCATGACCCGTTCCCGTACCTGCCGGGCCAAGGTGCTTTTACCGGTCTCTTCAATATAATCAAGGGCCTGAATAATTTTTTCAGCCAGCCTTTCAGGATCAGAAGCAGGAGCCACCCAGCCATCCTCCCCCACGATCAGGGCGGCATCCCCCACATTGGTCACCACATTGGGCACACCACACGCCATGGCTTCGGCCACGACATTGGGAAAGCCCTCGGCAATACTGGACAGCACATGCAAATCAAGGGCACTCATGATACTGGGCACATCATTGCGCATGCCCAGCAAAATGGTTTTCTCCCTGACCCCGTACTCAGTCAACAATCCCATTAACACCGGATTGCCGTCATCCATGTCCTTACCCACCAGGACACAATGCAAATCGGGCTGTTTGGCAAGGCATTGGGCAAAAGCCTTAATCAGGGTTGCATGGTCTTTTAGCGGATTCCAGCGCGCCACAAAACCCATCAGCGGGATCTGCTCGCCAAGTCCCCACTCATTTCTCAAGGTACGGCGGGCCGTCTCATTCCGGACCCAGCGGGACAGATCGTAGCCATTTTGAATAACCACCATTTTTCGAGGATCATATCCCCATTGAACATGACGATGACGGGCCTCTTCGGCACAACAGACAATCCGCTGGGGCACCCAGCGCGAAAAAAAGCCGCTCAGCCGGGCAAACAGATAGGCCGAACGGCTGCTCTTGGCCAGACTGGCACCCGAATTACGGATTCCCCAGGCAACATGCCGGAATCCTGCCACACGGGCAGCCAGACCGCCAATCAGGTCAGCATGATACATCCAGGTCTGGATCACATCAGGATCAAGCCGGGTCAGGCATTTTTTAAGTCGCCAGAAATCTGCCGGGCTCAGGCGCCCCGGGGTCATGCCCAACATTTCCACCTCAACCCCGGCGTCCATCAGCGACTGGCCATAAATACCGCCATCGGCAAATGACACGACAATATGTTCCACTTCCGGGTCTGGCCAGGTGACCAGACGAAACAGGACCGACTCGGCCCCGCCCTGCAAAAGACCGCTAATCAGATGCACGACTCGTATTTTTTTATTTGTCTTCATTCCATTTTGCCTGAAACCGGCACACCCACTTGCCTGAAAAGCGCATCCCACTGCAGCAAGACCGTTTCAAGCCTATATCTGGACCAGACCGCCTGTTTGCCACGGGCACCCAAAGCACACCGAAACTCATCATCACCGAAAAACCGCCGGATTGCCTTTTCCAGTTCAAGCCTGTCATTCAGGCGCACCAGCAAACCCACCGTTCCCTGTTGTGTCAACTCTGCCGGACCACTGGGACAATCAAAACTGATACAGGGCAATCCCAACGCCATTGCCTCGAGCAGGACATTGGGAAAACCTTCCACACGCGACGTCATGGCAAATGCATGGGCATGTGACAGTTCCGCCCAGGGTTCAGTCGTTTTACCCGGCAAGGTAATCCGCTGGCTACAACCCTTTTTTTTCACCTTGTCAATCAAGGCCGCACGCTCTGGGCCATCCCCCCAGATACATAAGTCCCAATCGGGATAGTCCTGGCTAACCGAGGTAAAAACATCGATCAACACATCAAACTGCTTGGCAGGCACAAAGCGCCCCATAGCAACCAGTGTCTTGCGCCCGCTGACGTTACAAAGCCCATTGCAGCTCATCTGCTGCTCAATCCCCTCGGGCAGAGGATTCGGGATAACCGCCACATGCTTCAGGCCAGGCAGTACCTGCATGAACGCCTTTGCCGCATCGGCAGTCTGAATCATCACGGCATCAGCCTGAGGGTACAGCTTATTGCGCAACACCTTCAGAAAGCCGCCAATATTGCTACTCACCACTGGGTGGGTCCTTTCACAAACAATCAGGGGAATATCAATGCCGCGGGTTGCCATCAAGGCCGTCACATTCACATTGGTCAGAAAAGAAACGATCACATCCGGCTGTTCCGCCCTGATTCGCTTCCTGAGCACAAACGGTTTACTGAGCCGGCCCAGCCACTTCTGACGGGGCAACTCATCGGCCAGCCATCGCACCTGGACTTCGGAAGACAAAGGGTAAAACGATTGACCGCTCCCTTTTGAAAAACAAGGCACAAGCACCACTTGATGACCCTGTCTGACCCAGGCATTTGCCAATGTGGCGGCAACACGCTCGGCACCCCCTGCATTCATTGAACTGACCAGCAACATGATTTTCATAATGCCCAACCTTTTATTATGTCTTACGACCTTGCCGCAGAATATTAGCCCTGTATATCGTAATGATCCATCCAGGCTTGCAACATCAAGACCCCCCACAAATGAGGGCTCCAGTCAAACTGCTGCGCCTGGTGCTGTTGCCAGCGTTCATGTATCTGGGCCACATCAAGCAAACCCTGCTTGCGCAGGCGGACAGGATCAAGCAAATCGCTGGCCCAATCTTTCAGCGGACCTCTCAGCCACTCACCCATCGGTACCGAAAAACCCTTTTTAGGGCGATCCAGCAAGGAACGGGGCACCAGTCGGTATAAAAGCTGTTTCAACAGCCACTTGTTCTGGCCATCACGCACCCGGTATTTGTCTTCAAGACCCCAGGCAAATTCAAACATATGGGGATCCAGCAAAGGAACTCGCGTTTCCAGAGAGCACGCCATGGCAGCCCTGTCAACCTTGACCAGAATATCATCGGGCAAATAAGAAACCGTATCGACAATCATCATGGTTTCAAGAAAAGAACCAATGGGTGCCAGGCTGAAAGCGGTTGCCAGCTCCCGACCCCCCAACACCACGCTTGACGGATCTTTCCAGTATGAAACAAACTGCCGGTAAAAATCAACCGCATCGGTGGCACGCAGCACTTCCTGCAGCTTTTGCAATTTGTCTTTTTTATTGCCACCAAAACCCGGGGCCAGTTTTCCCGCTGCGCTGGCCACCAGCGAACGGACTAAAGGCACGGTTTTTTCACGACGATCCCACCAGGACGCAGCCCGCTGATAGCGGGAATAGCCACCAAACAGTTCATCCCCGGCGTCTCCCGATAAAGCCACCGTTACCGACTGGGATGCCATTTTCGTTACCAGCGCCATGGGAATTTGTGAAGAATCGGCAAACGGCTCATCGTACATGGCGGGTAACGATTGCACCAAGGCAAGGCCGTCATTGGCACTGACGTACAGCTCGGTATGATCGGTACCCAAATGTTGGGCAATAGACCTTGCATATTCGGCTTCATTATATTTTTTTTCATGAAAACCGATGGAAAAAGTCTTGACGGCCTGTGCGCTTTGCTGCTGCATCAAGGCGACAATCAGGGATGAATCGGTCCCCCCGGACAAAAACGCGCCCAGCTCCACATCGGAAATCAACTGTGACTGAATGGACCGGGAAAGTACGCCTGCCAGCGCATCAATCGCGGCATCATCAGATTCGTAATGAACCTTGGGTTGCTGCCGGGCTGTTTCATAAGCAGACCAGTAAACCTGTGGCTCCGGTTTGCGCCTGTTTTGCCAGTCCTGTTCAGACAGGCTTAACCAGGTGCCTGGGGGCAACTTAAAAACATCCTGAAAAATACTATGAGGCGCAGGAATGTAGTTGTGCCTAAGCAATAAAGTCACTGCATCACGGTTAAGTGTTTTTTCAAACCCGGGCACATCCATCATGGCCTTGAGTTCCGAGGCAAATACCAGCCCCTGCCTGGTAAAACCATAGTACAAGGGCTTTTCACCAAAGCGGTCGCGCGCCAGGGTTAGTTTTTTTTCTTGCTGGTCCCAGACCGCAATGGCAAACATGCCTATGGCCTTTTTCAGGGTTTGCGCGATGCCCCAGGCACAAAAACTGGCCAGCAACGTTTCGGTATCGGAATGGCCACGCCAGGCCGGTGCCTGAGCACTTTGTTCCAGTTGTGCACGCAATTCAAGATGATTGTAAATTTCCCCGTTAAACACCATCATGAAACGCTGGTCTGCCGAAGCCATGGGCTGGTGCCCCTGCACGGATAAATCCTGAATGGCCAGCCTGACATGACCAAAACCGATCTGTCCTTCCTGACTTAGCCAGACACCCTGGCTATCGGGGCCACGGTAGGCAATTTTGCGACAACTGTCACGCAGTATGTTTTCCTTGCCCTCGTAGCTGCCTGCAATACCCACTATTCCACACATGCTTACCCCTTTTGGCCATTCTTTTTATGGTCCAGGACTTCATTGAACACTTGCTCCCACAACCCTGAAATCCGGCGCATTGAGAAACGGTCACGAACATCAATTGCCCGCTTGCCCAACTCCACCTGTTTGGCCTGATTGAACATGAGGGCCGACAAATGGGCAGCCAGGGCCTCCTCATCTTCGGCGGGTTGCACCAGCACACCATCCAGATCGGGGCGAATGATTTCGCGAGGTCCGGTATCACAATCGAAGGCCACACTGGGCACGCCACAGGCCATGGCCTCAAGCAGGCTGTTTGACAGGCCTTCCGCGCGCGAACTCAACACGTAAATATCCACCATCCTGGACCAGGCAAGCATATTCCCGGCCCTTCCCGGCATGGAAATACGCTCATTCATGCCGGCCTCTTCAAGCTGCTTTTGCAACGCGTCCCGCTTGTCACCCTCACCCAAAATAACCAAATCCCATTCGGGATGCAAATGGGCAATAGAGGCAAAGGCATTGATTAACAAATCGAACCCTTTGTCATGATGCAAGCGCCCCACCCCCAGCAAAAGCTTGCGACCTGGTGCTTTTTCATATTGAATAGCCGGTTCTTTATTTTCAAGCGGCCAATGCACCGCATTGGGTATCACGGCAATATTCGATCCAGGCACATGCTTCTCAAGCCACGCTTCTGTCCCGTGAGTCAGGGCAATCACCTTGGAAGCCTTGGGGTAGGTATAACGACGCAGTTTTTGCCACAGGCCGGACAGTGTTTGGGACGGTGGATGGGTATGTTCGGTCGCAATCACATGACAACCCGAGATGCCCGAAGCAGCCAAAACCGCCAGAATGGAAGAGGTTGTCATGAAACCAATCACGATATCAGGACGGTGACGCCTGATTTCCCGGCGCAAAATATAAACTCGCCGCAAATTGGCCATAACCCCCTTAAGGCCAGCCGTATTCAGGCAAATCCGCTGCACCTGTTTATTCAACTCATAAGCATCTTCAGAGTCATCGGTCTGGGTCACCAGCAAGACATCATGCCCATTGGCAATCCAGCGTGCGGCCAAATCAACCGCCACCCGCTCGGCACCTCCTCCTCGAAGTGAATGAATAAACAGCATGATTCGCAAAGGAGGGGTTTTCGTATGCATCTCGAAAGACATATTTAATTCAGGCTGAAGAAGTTTTTTTTGTCGCGCCATATTTCAGGACCGCAAAAAAATAACAGAGATAAGACAACAAATACATGAGACTTGTCGCCAGCATAATGCCTTCGGCGCCCATTACAGGAGCAAGTATGACATTCATACATGCCTTTAATGAAAAATTGCCAATGGCAATAATGGCCATCAGTTTATAACGGTTCTGGCTGGCCATTAACTGAACCAGGATCAATACGCCAAAATAAAAAGGCAATTGCAATAGCCCCCAGCGCAGCACCGAGGCCACTTTCATTGTATCTTGTGCAGTAAATGCTCCATTTTCAAACAGGAGCTTTACCAGCCAGGGCGCCAGAAACCAGCCAAACAAAACCGCTATCGTACCCGCCATTAACATTAAAGCCGACCATTTAAGCGCCATGGTACGTGCCTGGGCGGGGTTGCCACGACTTTGCACATCGGCCAAGACCGGCAACGCTGCGCGGCCCACTGAAGCGGCACCGATCCCGATAACCAGCGACAGCAAACGGGTTGCATAACCCAGGGTTGCATTGGCATTATCGCCCAGACTGGCTGCCGCCATTTGATCAAGCGGCCCAACAAAACTCATGGCGACTTGCCCAATCAGCATAATACCGGCCGCATTCAGCAACATGGGCCACTGCGGTGATTGCAAACCCGGTCTGGGCCAGCGCCAATGAGCACCATCCGCCTTGCGTGCCAGCGCGGATAACCATATTGCCTGCACCAGATAACCCAGCAATGTACCCCATAGTAGCGGATAAACGCTGGTATTACCCGGTGTTATCAGGATAGCCAGCAGAATCATTAGGGCAGGTATACTGTCCAACAGGTTATTGATGTGCCGCTCGTGGGCCCGCAGTCGGGAAGTACATACCCCTATAACCAGCGTAAGCAGGACAGCAGGCGCAAAGGCTTGGATCAGCTCGCTACTGGCCTGTCTGGTTTGCTCACTTAAGTTGCCACCCGTATATTGCAAAACTTCTGGCCAGAAAAAATAGGTACCCATGGAAAGCAGTACTCCCAGCACCACAATCCAGCCCTGCAATTCACGAATAAAACGGGAGCGCTCATGCTGGCCGGCATACCGAACCTTGACCAGCGTAGGGATAAGAACGATTGAGAAGGCACCCACCATGGTTACCGGTAACCAATTGGCCATGGTTAGGGTGAACTGGTAAGCATCCACGACATCGCTTACCCCGTAACGGTGAGCCACCGCAATTTCCTTGATGGCACCGGCCATTTTCCCGATCAGTAAAAAGAACGCAACGCGCATTGCCCCTTGGGCAATACGCTTATGATCGGGGTGCAGGCGGTTAAGCCTGATACGAAGCTGCTTCAAAAAAAGACTATTTCAAGAATTGAATATACCAGGGCATAGCGGTTTCAATACCCTGAAGAATAGTATGGCTGGGCGCATAGCCCAACTGCGCCTGTGCCTTGCCGATATCCGCCTGTGAATGACGCACATCGCCCTGACGAAAATCACGGTAAACCGGTTGTTTGTCATACTGAATACCATTGGCAGCCAAGGTGGCAGACAAGTAGGAAAACAACTCATTCAGGCTGGTTCTTGCATTAACCGCCACGTTATACACCTCGAAACCACTTTCAGGCATATTGGCCCCCGCCAGCAGATTGGCCTGTACGGCATTATCCACAAAGCAAAAATCACGGCTGGTTTCACCATCACCATTGACCAGGACATCTTCACCCTTGATCATGGCAGCCGTCCATTTGGGAATGACGGCCGCATAAGCGCCATCAGGATCCTGGCGTTTGCCAAACACATTGAAATAACGCAGGCCAATTGAACGGAAACCATAGGTACGGGCAAAAACACTGGCATACAGCTCATCGACATACTTGGTTACCGCATAAGGCGACAAGGGATTGCCGATTTTATCTTCCACTTTAGGCAAATCGGGGTGATCACCATAGGTGGAGCTGGAAGCTGCAAACACAAATGAAGTGACCCCCGCATCACGGGCCGCCACCATCATGTTGAGAAAGCCGCCAATATTCACTTCATTGGTGGTAATGGGATCATTGATGGAACGCGGCACCGAACCCAAGGCTGCCTGATGCAACACGATATCCACACCTTCACATGCCTGGCGACAGGTTTCCAGGTTGCGGATATCTCCTTCGATAAAATTGAAGTTGCGCCATTGCGAGTCGGAAACCTGGCTCTGGACTTCATCAAGATTATGCTGATAACCGGTTGCAAAGTTGTCCAGCCCAACCACTTTCTGATTAAGCCGCAAAAGCGTTTCCAGCAGGTTGGAGCCGATAAAACCGGCACAACCGGTTACCAGCCATGTACGGGGCTGACGCTGTAAATCGGCTTTCAACATTTCAAATGCCTGACTCATGCTTTATTTTCCTTTTACCCAATTAAAGACGAATATCAGCCTGTTCTGCCGTTAACACGTATTTCAGGTCGTACAGAACATGGACAGGTTTGCCCAGCGCACGAATCGCCTCTGCACCCATTTCCACAAACTGCTTATGGGAAACGGCCAGAATGATGCCATCATAAACACCCTGCTGAACCTGGCTGACAGGAGTCACACCATACTCGCGCTGCGCTTCCTGGGCATCCACCCATGGATCGTACACATCGACATCCATATTGTATTCATCCAACTCCTTAAGGATGTCCACCACCCGGGTATTGCGCAGGTCGGGGCAATTTTCCTTGAAGGTTAAGCCCATTACCAGCACTTTGGCACCCTGGACCTGGATGCATTTTTTCGTCATGGCCTTAACCAGCTGGGCCACCACATAAGGCCCCATGCTGTCGTTCAGGCGACGACCGGCCAGAATAATTTCAGGGTGATAGCCAATGGACTGGGCTTTGTGGGTTAAATAATAAGGATCAACGCCAATGCAGTGACCGCCCACCAGACCGGGCCGGAACGGCAGGAAATTCCATTTGGTGCCCGCCGCTTCCAGCACGGCCTCGGTATCAATACCCATTTTATTGAAAATAAGCGCCAGCTCATTGATGAGCGCAATATTCACGTCACGCTGGGTGTTCTCAATCACCTTGGCGGCTTCGGCCACCCGAATGCTGCTGGCCTTATGGGTACCGGCAACAATAATTTCACGGTATAACTGGTCAACCACCTCGGCCACTTCAGGCGTGGAGCCGGAAGTGACTTTCTTGATGGTGGAAACACGGTGTGCCTTATCGCCCGGGTTAATGCGCTCGGGGCTGTAACCGGCAAAAAAATCCACGTTGTACTTTAAACCAGAGAATTTTTCCAGCACCGGCACACAATCTTCTTCGGTGGCACCGGGATAGACCGTGGATTCATAAATGACAATATCGCCTTTTTTCAGGACCTTGCCAATGGTTTCACTGGCTTTTACCAATGGTGTCAGATCGGGGCGCTTGTATTCATCAATGGGAGTGGGCACCGTCACAATGAAAGTATTGGCCTTGGCCAGATCTTCCTGATTGGCACTGAATCGCAAGTGTGGTGCTTCGGCAAGTTCTTCGCTGCTGACTTCCAGCGTGTGATCCTGTCCGCCCTGCAGTTCGGCAATACGGCTTTGGTTAATATCAAACCCCAATACCGGCCTTTTTTTGCCAAATTCAACCGCTAAAGGCAATCCTACGTAGCCCAGGCCGATAACTGCCAATTTAATATCTTGAACTTGCACGAATTTCTCCCAAAGGAATAGCTAAATAATTTTGCAGAATTTTTGATTGTAACAATCAGGGTTATCCAGAAAAACCAGAAACCCAAGATGATGAAATATATCTTTTGCGAATGTCATCGTTTACGTGAAACCGAAGGCAGCAACAGCCAGCGTGGACAACGCCATGCGACCAGGCGTGAATAAAGCCAAATATATACCGAAGAAAAAACCAGCATACTGATACAAAGCAAAACCGCGTCATCCCAGAAAATGGTGGCAGGCACCAGACCAATCAAGGTAAGCACCCACAGATAAGGTGAGGTCAAGGCATTACACAAAGCCGGCACGGCATCACGCCCCGTACGGCTGAAAGTGACCCGTACCAGGCGACGAAAAATAAGCTGATGCAAATGCAAGGCATCGGGCTGGTCAACCGGAACCCCGCGTTTGAAGCGACGTCGCCAAATCGAAAACAGGGTTTCGAAGACAGGATAAAACAACACCGCCAAAGCATAAAACGGCGATACCGATGGATTGCGTATGACCAGCAATACGGCCAGTTCAGCCAGCATGAAGCCAATAAAATAGGCGCCACCATCGCCCAGAAACACCCGACCGAAAGGAAAGTTCCAGACAAAAAAACCGACAATGGAAGAGGCCATGGCCAGCGCAATGGCAAAAATCGCCAAATCATTGACCTGGTAAGCAACCAACGCAATAGAGCTGGCCATGAGCATGGCAACCATGCCCGCCAGACCATTCATGCCATCGACAATATTAAGCGCATGCGTGCAACCGCCCACCGCGATCATGGTAAACAAAAGAGAAACGGGCCAGAAAGACAGGATAAGATCTATAAATGAAAAGCCTACCCGGCTGACGCCACCAAAA
Source organism: Advenella sp. EE-W14 (assembly GCF_012923605.1). Classification (NCBI taxonomy): domain Bacteria; kingdom Pseudomonadati; phylum Pseudomonadota; class Betaproteobacteria; order Burkholderiales; family Alcaligenaceae; genus Advenella; species Advenella sp. EE-W14. The sequence continues at coordinate 97,594 of NZ_JAAVNG010000014.1, forward strand.
AACCACCAGGCAATCGCAGCCGATGCAAAAGCGGCCAGCAAGCGCTTGCCCGAACCGATATCTTTGGTAATGTCTTCTAAAATACCTGCCACAAATACCGGCATGGCAGCCACGAACAAGGCAGGCCATAACCAGTTAAGGGTGGTGTTGTCGGGACGGCCCAGCACCAGCAATCCGGCCAATGTACCGGCAAATACCGCCAGCCCGCCAATGCGGGGGGTTGATCGCTTATGCGTGGCCTGTGGTTTATTAAGATCATAGTCTCCGGTATAGGCACCATGCCACCGTTCGGACGCAACGATGAGGCCGCCCACCATAAAGGCCACTATGCTGATATATAAATATTGCCAAGTAAAATTCAAAGTAAACCCAAGGCGCAAAAAAACATTCAGGACTAATGACAAACCAAAAGGTTCAGTTTAAACCCGATTTTGGCATTAGCAATAAAACAAATCCGAATCATACAGGAAATAATAGATATCCCTTATTTATTTTAAATCCGAAATGAGTTATTGCTTATTGTATAGCGAACAGGCAAAAAAAATGCCCAAAATCTTGCGATTTTGGGCAAAATCCACCAAAGGAGGAGGGTGGAGGAGACAACCTTGGCATGACTGCTTTCTTGAAGCGCACATTAGAATGTTTTTTTAATTCTTAATGTGTTTCGTCATCCGATGTAGTAACTATAACCGAATTTCATGGTGCAATGCAAGAAAAATTACAGGTAAACCCTAAGAAAATCGTAACGAATGTTGTAAAAACAACAAAACTCACACGCGGTAGGCTAAAGTCGTCATGATTTTTGACATAAAACGCATGGCCTGTTTGACAGGTGCCGGCAATTCTTCAGCTCCATTAACCTCGGCCGTGGTCCTGTGCCCTATTTCATCGTCACGCATCTGTGTCACGATTTTACGTGAACGCTCATCCTGTGCAGGTAACGATGCCAGGTGTGACTCAAGGTGCTGCTCAACCTGTCTTTCCGTTTCTGCCATGAAACCCAGATTTTTGGGCACGCCAGCCACACTGGCCATGACACCCAGCGTAAACGAGCCGGCATACCACAAAGGATTCAACAGGCTGGTATGGCTTTTCAGCTCTCCAAGCCGATCATGACACCAGGACAAATGATCCACCTCTTCCTCGGCGGCATGCAGCAATACCTGCCTGATCTGCGGGTCTTTGCACATGATTGACTGACCGCGATACAAAGCCTGGGCACATACCTCTCCCACATGATTGACCCGCATCAAACCGGCTGCATGCCTTTTTTCAGCCTCACTCAACTCAGGATCAGTCACATCAGGCTCACCAGCCGGATTGGGACGGGTGGCCTGTGCCGCCCCCGAAAGCACCTCAAGCGCCTTGTTAACTTCGATAAACAAAGTATCAAGCCCTGATGGCTGTCGACGGAAAGCCGGTTGCGTTCCTGTGTTAGTGATGTTCTGTGTCATAACAATCTCCGGTAATACTGAATGGTTCGGAATTCTAGCCATCTATTTTAGCCAATTGAAACCCGCCTGCCCCCCAAACCCGTCAACATCCCTGTTTATATCTTGCCTTTTCCAATATAAGCACCACAACTGCCTTAAACTTGACTTGTACCCATCGCCGACTGACTCAGTCCTGTCTTTTCTGCTAGCGGAGCCAAACTGCCCGCTCCCATGCGGCCCAATCAAGTAGAATGACAGGTATCTCACCAACAAATTCCGGCAAGGCCTCTTGTTCTTGCGAAAATCGTTATTTCAGGACTCTTAACATGCAGTGTACCGTTGAATGGAATGGCCCCGAGGGCATGCTTTTTGTTTCAAAAACCGGCAGTGGCCACGTTACTGCCATGGATGGCGCCCCCGAAGGAGGCGGCAACAACCTGGCCCCTCGCCCAATGGAAATGATACTGACCGGTGCCGGTGGCTGTGCCGCCTACGACGTGGTACTCATCCTGAAACGTGGCCGCCAGGACATCTCCCACTGCAGCGTCGCCATTACAGGCGAGCGGGCCGATACCGACCCCAAGGTTTTCACCAAAATCCACTTCGTGTTTACCGTCAAAGGCAAAAACCTGTCTGAGAAAGTCGTTGAACGGGCCGTAAACCTGTCCCATACCAAATACTGCTCAGCCGTTGCCATGCTGGAAAAAACAGCCGAAATCACGCACGAAACCAAAATCCTGGAGGCTTGAGTCATGCGTCAATACGAAGACCTCATGCGACACGTCTATGAAAACGGCGCCAGCAAAACTGACCGGACCGGCACCGGCACCCGTTCGGTCTTCGGTTATCAAATGCGCTTTGACCTGTCCGAAGGCTTTCCCATGGTCACCACCAAAAAGCTGCATACCAAAAGCATCTTCATAGAACTGCTCTGGTTCCTGCGCGGTGACGCCAACGTCAAATGGCTGCAAGAACGCGGTGTTAGCATTTGGGACGAATGGGCCGATGAAAACGGCAACCTTGGCCCGGTTTACGGTGTACAGTGGCGCTCATGGCCCACCCCTAACGGTGAACACATCGACCAGATCAGCCAGGTTATTGAACAAATCAAAAACAACCCCGATTCACGCCGCCTGATCGTGTCCGCCTGGAACGTAGCAGACATCGGCAAAATGAAGCTGCCTCCCTGTCACGCCTTCTTCCAGTTTTACGTAGCCGAAGGAAAATTATCCTGTCAGCTTTACCAGCGCAGTGCCGACATTTTCCTGGGCGTTCCCTTTAACATTGCCAGCTACGCCCTGCTCACCCACATGGTGGCCCAACAATGCAACCTGGAAGTTGGCGAATTCATCTGGACCGGCGGCGACTGCCACCTGTACAGCAACCACCTGGAACAGGTCGAACTGCAACTGTCTCGCGAACCCTTCCCCTACCCCAAACTCAACATCAAACGCAAGCCTGCATCCATTTTTGAGTACGAGTACGAAGACTTCGAAATCCTGGATTACCGGCACCACCCCCATATCAAGGCACCCGTGGCCGTTTAAACAGGCACAAGACAGCAATAAACAAGCATTAATCCAGTAAGAAATACCCAAGCACATGACCTCTTTAAACATCATCGTCGCCTACACCGACAACCACGTCATCGGTAAAGACAACACCATGCCATGGCACATCCCGGGCGACCTGGCCAACTTCAAAAAAACCACCGTGGGCAGTCCCATTATCATGGGCCGTAAAACCTGGGAATCCCTGGGTCGCCCCTTGCCTGGCAGACGCAACATCGTCATCACGCGCAATCAGGACTACCAGGCTACCGGTGCGGAATGCGTCCCTACCCTTGAAACAGCCATCACCGCCGCCACCGCAGACGGCGTAGAAAATGTCTTCATCATCGGTGGCGAACAAATCTTCCGCTTAAGCCTGGACCAATGCGACAAGATATATGCCACCGAAATCCACGCCAACATTGAAGGCGACACCTACTTCCCGGCCCTGGACAAAACCCGCTGGAAAGAAACCAGCCGGCAAACCCAGCCCCAAGAAAACGGCCTAAGCTACGACTTCGTCATTTACGAAAAAGCGTAACTGACTGGTTGCCAATAACGTGGGAACTGGGGTTTGTGTGTAACCACCCGGGACTGGGATGGTGCACACAACCACCCCGTCAGGCTTCGCCTGCCACAAATCTGAAAACCATCCCTTTCAAGAAGAAACCACCCGCCCAAAACAAAGAAAAGCGGATTCATCGTTCAGGTGCAGCGAATCCGGCGCGTAGCGGCGTCAGAGCAAACCTGAATGATGAATCCGCACCTTTCAAAAAGAACGGGCTCAAATAACTAAAGACTCAAATCACCAAAATCAAACATAGTCCTTAAGCGGCGGACAAGTACAAACCAGATTCCGATCCCCATAAGCATTATCCACCCGCGCCACCGGTGGCCAATACTTGCCATCCGATGACACCGAATACGGATAAGCCGCCTCGGTACGGGAATAACCATGTTCCCAAACATCCGCCACCAGCATCTGCGCCGTATGTGGTGCATTCACCAGCACATTATCCTGCGCATCCACCTGCCCCTTCTCGACCTGCTCAATCTCCTTGCGAATCGCAATCATCGCATTAATGAACCGATCCAACTCCCTCAGGCTCTCCGACTCGGTCGGCTCAACCATCAGCGTACCCGCCACCGGAAAACTCATCGTGGGCGCATGAAAACCATAGTCCACCAGACGCTTGGCCACATCATCCACCGTAATCCCGCTACTTTCCTTAACAGGACGCAAATCCAGAATACACTCATGGGCAACGCGCCCATTACGTCCCGAATACAATACCGGATAATAAGGCGCCAGCCGCTTCGCAATATAATTCGCATTCAGCAAAGCCACCTCGGTCGCCCGTTTCAGGCCTTCGGCCCCCATTAAAGCGATATACACATAAGAAATGGGCAAAATACTGGCAGACCCGAAAGGTGCCGCAGACACCGGCCCCATCAACGCATGGTCATCACGATGCCCCCGCTCATCCAACACACCTGGCAAATAGGGCGCCAAATGGGCACGCACCGCAACCGGCCCCACACCTGGCCCACCGCCGCCATGCGGAATACAAAACGTCTTGTGCAAGTTAAGATGAGACACATCGGAACCGAACAGGCCTGGCTTGGCCAGCCCCACCATTGCATTCATATTTGCACCATCCAGATAAACCTGCCCGCCTGCCTGATGCACCAGTTCGCAAATCTCGGTAATCGCCTCTTCAAACACACCATGCGTAGAGGGATATGTCACCATCAAGGCCGCGACCCGATCACCCAGCTTTTCCAACTTCACCTTAAGATCACTCACATCCACATTGCCATTTTCATCAGTCGCAACCACCACGACATCCATGCCCGCCAAATGCGCCGAGGCCGGATTGGTGCCATGCGCAGACGCGGGAATCAGACAAACATTGCGTTGATGCTGGCCATTGGCCTGATGATAGGCACGAATCGCCAAAAGCCCTGCATACTCTCCCTGGGCCCCTGAATTGGGTTGCATACTAATCGAATCGTAGCCCGTGACCTCACACAAGGCATGCGAAAGACGATCAAGCAGCTCCTGATAACCGGCCGCCTGATCGCGCGGTGCATAAGGATGCAGGTTTGCAAACTCGGGCCAGGTAATGGGCATCATCTCTGCCGTCGCATTCAGTTTCATGGTGCAGGAGCCCAATGGAATCATACTGCGATCAAGAGCCAGATCTTTATCGGCAAGGCTGCGTAAATAACGCAGCATATCAGTTTCGGAATGAATACTGGAAAAAACCGGATGCGACAAAATGGCAGACTGCCTGGCCACACTATTGGGCACAAAAACATCCAGTTCGGCATAAAGCCCGGCCACATCTGGCGCTGCCCTGCCAACACCGGCTGCAATCACATTCACCAGCTGCTGAAGATCTTCAAGCGTTACCGTTTCATCCAGAGACACCGCAAAACTGTCATTGTCAGGCTGACGCAGATTGATTTGCGCATTCAGGGCTGCCTTGATCACCTCAGCCGCCAAGGCTGTTTTTACCTGCAAGGTATCAAAGAAAGTATCGTTAACCGTACTCAAGTCCAGTCGGGCCAGGGCTTCTTTTAACACCAGCGTACACACATAAACCCGCTGCGCAATCGCACGAATACCATTAGCCCCATGATAAACCGCATACATGCTGGCCATTACCGCCAGCAGGACCTGGGCCGTACAAATATTGGACGTGGCCTTTTCACGGCGAATATGCTGCTCACGGGTTTGCAAGGCCAACCTTAATGCCGGGTTCCCCTGGGCATCTAGCGAAACCCCCACCAAGCGACCGGGCATATTGCGCTTGAAGGCATCTTTACAGGCCATGAACCCGGCGTGTGGACCGCCAAACCCCAAAGGCACCCCAAAGCGCTGCGCACTGCCAACGGCAATATCGGCATGCCATTCGCCGGGGGCTTTCAAAATGGCCAGGGCCAGCAAATCGGTAGCGACGGCAACAACCGTGCCTTTTGCCTGCAGGGCCATGGTCAGACTGGCGTAATCAAGTACCCCGCCAAGACTATGCGGATACTGCAGCAACACCCCAAAACAATCCGGGATATCTTCCAGCTCATTGCCACAAACCACCTCTATCCCCAGGGCTTCGGCACGAGTACGAACCACCGCGATGGTTTGCGGATGACAATGCATGGACACAAAAAACACCTGGCTTTTGGATTTTGATACCCGCTTTGCCAAGGTCATGGCCTCGGCAGCAGCCGTGGCTTCGTCAAGCAAAGAGGCATTGGCCACCGGCAATCCGGTCAGATCAGCCACCATTGTCTGGAAATTCAGCAAGGCTTCCAAACGGCCCTGGGAAATTTCAGGCTGATAAGGGGTATAAGCGGTATACCAGGCCGGATTTTCAAGAATGTTGCGCAAAATCACATTCGGCGTGTGTGTGCCATAGTAACCCTGCCCGATATAGTTCCGATACAGTTTATTGCCCGATGCAATACGCTTGAGTTCAGCCAGCACATCGGTTTCACTGCGGGCATGATCCAGCGCCAGAGGGCCTGCCAGACGAATACCCGCAGGCACAATTTCCTCAATCAGGTCATCCAGGCTTTCAGCCCCGATAACAGACAGCATTTTTTTCTGCTCGGCCTCGGTAGGCCCTACGTGTCGACCAATAAACGCCTGGGACACATCCTTATGTGTACGCAACATATCTTTATCCCATAAAAATGGTGATTATTCAGCCTGCTCCTGATAACCGGCGGCATCCAGCAAGGCTTCAAGATCTGCCGGGTTATTGGGCTTTATCTTGAAGATCCAGTTTGCGTAAGCGTCTTCGTTGATCAAATTGGGCTCCTCTTCAAGGCTTTCATTAAAAGCCACAATTTCACCATCAACAGGCGCATAAATATCTGAAGCGGCCTTGACCGACTCAACCACTGCCGCTGTTTCACCGGCCTTCAGGGTATCACCCACATTCACATCTCCCACATAAACCAGATCACCCAACTGATCCTGTGCATTATCGGTAATACCGACCAGGAATACGTCACCTTCTGCCAAAACCCATTCATGAGTCTTGGTATATTTACGATCGGTAGGCAAATTCATTGATTAATCACTCCTGATTGACAAATTTATTTATATATAACAAACACGTTTTAAACGTAAAATTTATAACAAGCACGTTTTAAACGTAATATTGACACTGATTTGTTCAAGATTTCCAAGACCCGTGAGCCGCAAAACCGCCGGATCAAGACACTAATGGCTTGCCATGTCGCACAAAAGGCAAGGCGCACAAGGTTGCCGGCAGCCATTTGCCACGCAGCTCCACCTGGACCGGGTCACCGGCCTGAACGCCTTCAGGCAAACGGGCAAAACCGATGGAAAATCCTAAAGTGGGTGACATGGTACCACTGGTAATCTCGCCCTCGCCCAATTCGGTCCTGACTTTCATATGAGACCGCATCACACCGCGCTCATTCAGCTTGATGCCCATAAAAGCATTGCGCTTTGGATCCTGGGAAATGGCCTGGCGGCCAATAAAATCACGGGCTTCGTCTTTAAAACTGACCGTCCAGGCCAAACCCGCCTGGGCGGGCTGGATGGTTTCATCCATATCCTGACCGTATAAATTCATGCCGGCCTCAAGGCGCAAGGTATCACGGGCACCCAGGCCACACGGTTTTACCCCCTGAGCCAGCAGATCATTCCAGAAAGCCACCACCTGTGTGGCAGGCATCACGATTTCAAAACCGTCTTCTCCGGTGTAGCCGGTACGGGCCACCATGAAATCCGGCTCAATAAAGACCGCTGTAAAAGGTGTCAGGGATTCGGTTTGCGTTTTCAGGCCGGAACGGACATTCCAGACCTTCTCCCGGGCATGCGGCCCCTGCACGGCAATCATGGCCAGGTCATGACGGGGTGTAATCACGACCTGCCCTGGCCCCTCTTGTTGAGCCTGCGCCTGCAGCCAGGCCACATCAACCCCGGCCCTGCCGGCATTGACCACCAAACGCCAGTTATCAGGCGCAAAGAAATACACAATCAAATCATCAATCACCCCTCCTTCGGGGTTGAGCATGCAACTGTATAAAGCCTTGCCTGGAACAGTGAGCCTGGCCACATCATTGGCCAGCACATGGCGCAAGAAATCAAATGACCCCGCCCCGGAAACATCGATATTCAACATGTGGGAAACGTCGAACATCCCCACGGCATTGCGCACCGCGTGATGCTCTTCGATTTGTGAACCATAGGACACCGGCATGTCCCAGCCGCCAAAATCCACCATTTTGGCGCCCAGCGAAACATGCGTGTCGTGCAAAGGGGTAAATTGAAGATTTTCAGATGACATGGGGAAACCCTGATTGGTATTTTATTGATTGGCAAAGAAACTGCCCGGATATGGCAAGGCCATGCAAATAACTACCTGAACCTCCCATTTCTGAAAATTATATTACTAATTAACGGCAATAAATAAGCTGTTTTCTAGGTATTTACCAGAACTGCCCACCAGACTGATTCATGTTACAAACTAACCTCCTGGTTTTACCAAGTACCAATCATTTAACGGGTCTACGTATTTTTGTCATATCACTATCATGAAAAGTCTGTTAATGTAGACCCGATTACAACCAAAAGGAGCCAACTATGGATAATGGTTTTTATGCAACCCTGATTGCTGAATCAAAGACAAACCCCGGCATTACCGTTATTGAAGATGCCCGTATCCGTGGTGGAGATGCCAATTATCTTTACTCTGGAACCATTCAGGCCACTACACCTGATGAAGTGGTGGCCAACCTGAAAATCAAGGCCTATAAAGCCCAGACCAACGAAGCATTCGGCACCACCAACGATGCCTTTGACCTGTCCCTGACCGGTGTCAAAACCGAAACCGGCTTTGAAATGACCGGCTACTCACCCAGTGGTCGTGAAATCAAAATTGCCGCCACCAAAATAGCCAATATAGATTTATAAACTTTTTGGCCAAGCCTTGCAGGCTGCTTGTTTTCAAAGATTAAAGCACCTGCCCGCAGGCCACTCCGGATGCCCAGGCCCACTGGAAATTATAACCACCCAGCCAACCTGTTACATCAACCACTTCACCTATAAAATACAGGCCTGGCAGTTTTTTGGATTCCATGGTTTTCTGATCCAGCTCTGCGGTATCCACCCCCCCTTTCATGACTTCGGCTTTTTTATACCCGGCCGTACCGGTTGGTATTAATTGCCAGTCATGAATCAGGGTGGCCAACTCTCTTATTTTTTTGTCGGGCATATCAGCCAGGCGCGTATCATGGGCAATGCCCAGGTTTTCAAGCCAACACTCTGCCAGCCGTTTGGGCCACATATTACCCAATACGGTTAACAACTGCTGGCGGCTGCCCGATTTCTTTTCAATCAATGCAGACTCAAGATCCTGCTCTGGTTGCAGATCAAGCATGATGGGGCTGCCTGGCTCCCAATAGCTGGAAATCTGTAAAATAGCAGGCCCCGATAAACCTCGATGGGTAAACAGCAGATCTTCATGAAACTGCGGTTTCTTTTTACCGCTACCGGTCGCCACCACCGCTTCAAGTGACACACCCGCCAGCGTACTGAAACGCCGCCAGGTGTCAGCATCAAATGTCAGGGGCACCAGGGCCGGACGGGGCTCCACCACTTTCAGGCCAAACTGGCGGGCGATTTTCATGCCATAGTCACTGGCACCCAGCTGGGGAATGGCCATCCCGCCAGTGGCCACTACCAGCTTTGCGGCACGAATCGTTCCCGCTGATGTGTGCAGCACAAATGACTGCTCTTCCGGCCGTTGGATCTCATTGACGGTACACCCCATACGCCAGGCCACCTTGCCCAGATCACATTCAGTACGCAGAACATGAATAATGTCCTCACTGGAGTGATCGCAAAACAGCTGCCCCTTGTGCTTTTCATGCCAGGCTATCTTGTATTTCGCCAGCAGGGCCAGAAAATCCTGCGGAGTATAGGCCGACAGGGCCGAGCGGCAAAACCGGACATTGCTGGAAATGAACTGCTGGTAGGTGGTCCCCAGATTGGTGAAATTGCATCGACCACCGCCAGAGATACGAATTTTCTCGGCCAGCTTGGTGGCATGATCAATTAATACCACCTTCCGGCCACGCTGGCCGGCGACAGCGGCACACATCATGCCTGCCGCCCCCGCACCAATGATGGCAACGTCAAACACCGTACCGTTACTCATCAAGCTTCAGACAATCCACATACAGACGGGTATTGCCGTTTTTATCAACGTCAGTACCCAAACCATGAATGAACGTTTCAAAACCGGGGAATTTTGCGTTGAAAGAACGGGCAAACTGCAAGTACTCCACAATGGTTTTATTGAAGCGCTCGCCTGGAATCAACAGGGGGATACCCGGAGGATAAGGGGTTAACAAAACACCGGTTACCCTTCCTTCAAGATCATCAATGCTCACCCTTTCAACGTCCCGATGCGCCATCTTGTCGAAAGCATCGGATGGTTTGAGCGCGGGCACCATATCACTTAAATACACTTCGGTGGTCAGGCGGGCCACGTCATGATCCCGGTATGCCTCGTGAATCATCTGGCATAAATCGCGCAGACCCATATGTTCGTACTGCTTATGGTTCGCGCAAAAATCGGGCATGATACGCCACAGGGGTTGATTTCGGTCGTAATCATCCTTGAACTGCTGCAATGCCGTCAGCATGGTATTCCAGCGGCCTTTGGTAATGCCAATGGTAAACAGGATGAAGAAAGAGTACAGTCCGGTTTTTTCAACCACAATACCGTGCTCGGTCAGGTACTTGGAAACCAGTGCCGCCGGAATGCCGGTGGCATCAAAACTGCCATTGATATTCAGGCCCGGTGTCACAATGGTGGCCTTGATCGGGTCAAGCATGTTAAAGCCTTCGGCCAGATCACCAAAACCGTGCCATTCCTCGCCTGAACGCAGGAACCAGTCTTCCTGTGTACCAATATCATCAGCCACCAGACGGTTGGGACCCCATACCCTGAACCACCAGTCATCCTTGCCATATTCAGAAGCGACTTTACGCATGGCACGACGAAAATCCATGGCTTCGCGGATGCTTTCCTCTACCAGGGCGGTACCACCCGGCGGCTCCATCATGGCTGCCGCCACATCACAGGAAGCAATGATCGCGTACTGGGGAGAGGTTGAGGTATGCATCAAATAAGCTTCATTGAAGATATTGCGGTCCAGTTCGCGGGTTTCGGATTCTTGCACCACAATCTGGGAAGCCTGTGAAATACCCGCCAGCAGTTTATGGGTGGAATGCGTGGCATACACCATGGCATTCTTGCTGCGCGGACGTCCTTCACCAATGGCATGCATATTGTTGTAGAACTCATGAAAAGCAGCATGCGGCAACCATGCTTCATCGAAATGCAGGTTTTCAACCATATCACCCAGCCTTTCCTTGATCATTTCAACGTTATAAATAACGCCGTCATACGTACTTTGGGTAAGCGTCAGGATTTGCGGCTTCTTGTTAAGCGCATTGCGGGCAAACGGATTGGCCTCTATTTTCTTCATGATGTTTTCAGGCTCGAACTCCTCAAGGGGAATCGGACCGATAATCCCCAGGTGATTGCGTGTTGGACGCAAAAACACCGGAATGGCACCCGTCATGGTAATGGCATGCAAAATGGATTTGTGACAGTTACGGTCTACCACCACCACATCATTGGACGCAACGTTGGCATGCCACACCACTTTATTGGAAGTGGACGTACCGTTAGTCACAAAAAAGCAATGATCGGCATGAAAAATACGGGCCGCGTTTTTTTCTGATTCGGCAATCGGTCCGGTATGATCCAGTAACTGCCCCAATTCTTCGACCGCATTACAAACGTCGGCACGCAGCATGTTTTCACCAAAAAACTGGTGAAACATTTGGCCTACCGGACTTTTCAGGAAGGCAACCCCACCCGAATGGCCCGGGCAGTGCCAGGAATAAGAGCCATCCTGGGCATATTTAACCAACTCACGGAAAAACGGTGGTGGCAGGCTGTCCTGATAGCTGCGCGCTTCGCGGATAATATGGCGTGCCACGAACTCGGGCGTGTCTTCAAACATATGAATGAAACCATGCAATTCCCGCAAAATATCATTGGGGATATGCTGGGAAGTTCTGGTTTCACCGTACAGGTAAATCGGAATTTCAGCATTACGAAAACGCAATTCGCCAATGAACGACCGCAGGTTCTTAATCGCAAACGCAACGTCTTCGGGAGAATCCACATCAAACTCTTCGTCGTCAATGGATAAAATAAAGGCACTGGCCCGGCTTTGCTGCTGGGCAAACGAACTGAGATCCCCATAGCTGGTCACGGCCAGCACCTCTACCCCTTCCGCCTTGATGGCATCGGCCAGGGCTCGTACACCAAACCCGGAAGCACTTTCCGAGCGAAAATCTTCGTCAATAATAACGATGGGAAAGCGAAACTTCATTCGAAACTCCTTCACTCACAATACGGTGAGCAACTATTATGTTCTTGGCAGTGTTACGCCCTGTTGACCCTGATACTTGCCGCCACGGTCTTTATATGAAGTCTCACACTCTTCATCACTTTCCAGAAACAGCATTTGGGCACAGCCTTCACCGGCATAAATTTTGGCCGGCAAAGGAGTGGTGTTTGAAAATTCAAGCGTCACATGGCCTTCCCATTCGGGTTCGAGGGGCGTGACATTGACGATAATTCCACAGCGGGCATAGGTGCTTTTGCCCAGACAAATGGTCAGCACGTTGCGGGGAATCCTGAAATACTCCACCGTACGGGCCAGAGCAAAGGAATTGGGCGGAATAATGCATACATCACCCACAAAATCAACAAATGATTTTTCATCAAATGACTTGGGGTCGACAATCGTGGAGTTGATATTGGTAAAAATCTTGAACTCATTGGCACAACGGACATCATAGCCGTAGCTGCTGGTACCATAGCTGACGATTTTCTCACCATTTACCGAGCGAACCTGCCCCGGTTCGAAGGGTTCGATCATACCGGCAGCCGATGCCTCCCGGATCCAACGATCATTCTTTATGCTCATTGCCTTACTCTCAGTGAAATTGCACAAACCGATTTTGTCTTTCGCCAAAACCGGCTTCATAAATTGAATATAGAATTGTAGCCTTACCTGAAGACCGGCAACTCTGATTTCCCTCAATCCCGGAAAAAACGCCGATAGACAAATTCAATACCATTCGTTGTACCCACTTTTGCATCAACCGTTATATATCTGAACAGTTTATAACTGGCCTTGACTACCGTACCGGTTCCTGCCAAAGCCTGTTCCACACTGACAGTCACCCCATTGGCGAATTTCTTGCTGGCAACAAAAAACTGGGTTGACAAATTACTGGAAGAATCAAACTCCAGACCGGAGGCCACAGTTTGCTCAGGCAAAACACTGCCTGATTTGCCCAAGTCACCGGTACGCACGGCCACATCATCTATCCCCAATTGCCGGTAAAAAGGCTCACCACCCCCCAAGATGGATGACCCCACCGAAAACAGCAAGGCAATATCCCCACCGTTACTGTCAGGGCCACGCCCCATAATCAGCCAGGACAATTTTTCAACTTCGCTCACATCAGGATAAGAGACCAGCGTAATCCGTGGTCTTCTGGCCGTGCCCACCACTCGCAAACCGGCCTCTACCTCGAGACCGGTCCGGATGGCTTCAATATCCAGCACCGGATTTTCTATATTGCCCTGAAAGGTGATCCGTCCGCGACGAATTTGCAAACGCTGTCCATACGCCTCGATGGCACCACCACGGGTGCGAAATGCCCCTAATGCCGTCAGGCGACCATCTCGTTGAGTAATATTCAGGTCACCCACAAGACCCGAGTTCAGGCCCATGCCCACCAGATAAAACCGCGGCCCCAAATCAACCGTAAAATCCAGATTCAGGTTTGTGGTGGACTGACTTGGCACCACCTCTTTCTGGCCAGGCTGAAGCACAACCACGTCGCTATCCACCGTGGGGACAGTACCAAGAATATCAATACTGGCCCACCCGGCATCGACCGTTACCTTGCCATCAATATCAATATTAGGCAGGCTGGCATCAATATCAACACTGCCACTGACCATGGCAAAACGGTCAGCCCGTTGTACGATCGGATAATATTCAAGCACTACCTTGGCATTACCCTTGGCTGTCATCAGGTTCCAGCGACCGGTAATATTCATGCTGCCTTTCTGGGCCGGCGGGTTTTCTTCAATCCATTGCCGGGTACGCCACTCGGTTGGCACCACCCGGATGACCGAAGGAAAATGCAGGGTGTTGATCACAAATTCATTATTGCGGAAAGTACCATTAAGTGTCCCGTCCAGCAGGCGCACCCCATTTTCAATTTGCACAACCCTCACTTTATTGCCCGTTACCGATCCTGAGGTTGACCATTGACCCGATGTACTGCTTTGCGCCGTCATATCAAGATTGATACTGCCCCCCAGGTCAAGCAGCTCTCCGGTGAAAGCGGAAAGCCAGGCAATATCGTCCAGCCGGCCTTTAAGGGCAACGCTGGTCCCACCATTGATATCAGGCGTCATGCCATTCATGCGACTATTGACACGGGCTGTCAGGGTACCTTTGTCCCGGGTATCAATAAGCAGATCGGCCGATACCTGACTTTGGGTTCCTGATACCGGATTAGCCTTGACAGCCAGGGACATTTGCTTCAAACCCAATGCCAGGGGATTCTGAAGAGGAACCACGAAATCACCGCCAATCCGCTTCAGGTTGGCCGTACCTGCCAGGGTACCATTAAACTGCAGATCCCAGTCAAAATCAAAGAGCAGGTTTTCATCAACAGCCTGCTTCTTGCGATTGTCGACAATCCTCCCGTTGCTCTTCTTGTTGTTTTCCAACATACCCAGCACTTCCTGCATGTCTTTGACCAAAGCAGGATTAATTAAGAGGCGATTGATAGACCCCTTGCTGGCCCAGTTTCCATCCCGGCCACTGGCACCCTCTTGGTTGATCACCACTTCATGCTTGCCTGGCAGGCCAATCCTTAACTGGGACACACCCAGTTGCCACTCAGGCTTGCCCCCCGCCCCGGCAGGCAGGAGCATGGCCTCCAGCGGTTTTTCCTGATTGGCCGAGAATCCGGCATGTGAGACCTGGAGCCGCTCAAGGGTACCCTTCCAGCCATCAGCGCCCGCAGCCAGTTCTCCCCAGAAGCCCTTTAACCCTACATCAAAACCAACCGGTGCCCGACCCAATTCTGTTGACTTGCCCTGTGAAAACGTGCCTTTAAGCCCAAGCACGTGACTGGCAAGCGAACCATCGAGATTGCCATTCAAAACCAGGCTGCCCGGCAAACCTGGCCAGAAATCGGAAAACCGCGGAGCATTCACCGACAAGCTCAGTTTATCAGTGGCCTGCCCGAAAGCACCTGCTGACTTGATGGCACTGCCGCCCAACGTCAGGTTGATATCGGCCCTGGGAATGGTATAAACATGTGGATCAATCGCACCAACAGCCACACCACCGGATGAACCCAGTTGGCGCAACAGGGCAACATCAAACTTGCCTGCCAGTTTCTGCTTATTCCACTGACTGCCCTCGTCAATATCCCCTTTGACTGACACATTCAAAAGACCAACATCCGGAGACAGTTCCGAATCCAGCTCCAGCCTTGCCCCAACCACTGAAGAAGGAATAATGCCTTCAAGCAGTTTACCCAGCGCCAGCTTTTGCGTGGCCAATGAACCCAGAATACGATACGAGCGATTGGCCTCATTGGGCGTTACCGTTACCCGGGTTTGCAAGGCAGAGCCATCAGGAAGACTGACACTGATATCAGCATCATTCAAGTAATAGGCAGACAGCATATCGGCATTGATATTGGCACTCAGGCTTGATTTCTCACCCTGACCCAAAGCGCTCAGGTGGATAAGATCACCCTGGCCTTCACCACCCGGCTGCTGCGTGATATCCAGGCTTAACGCATGAAAATCAAGTGGTATCGGTGTGGCAAACGGCAAAACACCGGTACCATTGGTTCGCTCAAGATTCAAACTCCCCAGCAAGAACCGGTCAAAGTCCAAATTCCAGTCGGCATCCAGCACCACTTCCCTACGTTCTTCTTTCTTTTTACCATTGGCGCTGGCCAGTTTTTGTTTCAGGGCTGGATCTATTAATTGTCTTACCTGATCAATCAGTTCAGGGCTAATGGCCAAATCCTTGATGGCTCCGCTGGTTTGCCATTTCCCGTTACTGCCCCGGGCCCCTTCCTGCAAGATGGACACCCGATGATCATCGGGCAATTCAAGGCTTAAGGCAGATGGACCAACCGTCCACTGCATATCACCAACCGCGGAAGGCATCAGCGAAAACGACAAAGGTGAAGTTTGCAACAGCCGGATACCGGCATGTTTGGCATCCAGTACGCCAAGGGTACCCACCCAGCTATTGCCTTCCCGGGCACTGGCCCAGCGTCCGCGAAGATCCAGATTCAGAGTGACCGGTGCCTTGCCAAGACGATTATCGGCGGCATCGGCATACATGGCCTGCAAAGCCAGCTTGTGATTCGGCAAATTACCATCCAGAACACCATTGAAATGAATGCTGCCCGGCAAACCTGGCCAGAATGAGGCCAGTGTGGGCGCATTCACATCAAGCGCCAACTGGCTGTGTGCCTGTCCAAAACCGCCCGAACCGGCTATCCGGTTATTGCCCTGCACCAGGTAAATATCGGTCTCTGACACGCTCAGGTTTTCATAATTGGCCCTGACCGCTTGCGGTGCTGAAGGATCAATACCAACCGGGGTGGACGCAAACAAGCCACTGGTATCAATACGGGTTTTCAAATGCCCGTCCAGGGGCTGATTGTTCCACCGGCTTGGCGGGCTGAAACGGGCATCAAGCACCACACTCCTGATTTCCTGTTGATCCAGCAAATCTATGTCCACACGAATATCGGTATTCAATAAGGCCGGGGGCACTGCGCCCGCCAGCAGTTTGTCCAGCGCCAGGTCTTGCATGTGTAACGTGGTACTGATTTTATCCCCGCTGTTTTCACCCTGGTTTTCATGCACCACGGTTTTCAGCTGCAGGCGGGAGTTATCAGTAAGGCCCAGGTTTACATGGCCATCCCGTAAAGGAAAAGGCGAGTCCAGATCAAGATTCAGGCTCATATCCAGGGAAGACTTGTTGCCCTGCCCGGTAGCACCAATGACCATCAGTGGGGACTCATCAAGCTGATGGGTTTCTTTCACCTGAATCGCCAGGGTATTGAAGTCCAGAGGAATGGTTACCGCCAGTGGCAAAATGCTATCGCCTGCGGTACGCTGCAAATTGACCGTACCGGTCAAGGCCTGCACTTGCTGGAAATCCCAATTACCATCGTAAACAACATCGGCGATTTGTTTGGCTTTTGCAGCCACCGGTTTTGCGTCGTTTCCACCTGCCAGGGCCTGCTGGATATCAGTCATCAAGGAATGACTAAGCGTTAAATCAGAGAACGCCCCCTGTGTTTTCCAGCCACGCTGGCTGCCTTCAGACAACCGGTGCGCCAGGGTTGCCGGCTTGCCATTCAAAACCAGCTTGAATTGCGACGCCCCCACTGACCATTGCTTTTCCTGGTCACGGGCATCCGGGGCAAAATAAAGCGCCAACGCATCCTGCTGCTCCAGGCGAATGTTCGCATGTTGCAGCCTCAGGCCGGCAATATCACCCTGCCACACCGGCTGCCCCTGCTCATTTTGAATCAACGCACCGTCAAGGCGGGTTTCAAGACTGACAGGTGCCTTGCCCAGTTCCCTGACCCTGGATTCAGCAAATGTGGCTTTCAGAAATGCGCCATGCTTAGCCAACGAGCCGTTCACCTCTGCATTGGCGCTGCCGCTGCCTTCAAGACCCGGCCACAGGCTGGCCAATTCAGGCAGATTGATATCCAGCAACAAACGGCTGTCAGCATGACCAAAGCCGCCCGATGAGCGGATTTTATTTCGGCCCTGAACCAGATCAATATGCGCGTTGTCGATATAAATCGCATCGGCCGAAGACAGATTCTTAAGCTGCAAGTTGATATCACCCGACAAAGGCTGTCGGTTCCAGCGGCTGGCCGCATCTATCTTTGCCTGCACATCCAGCTGATGCAACCTGCCCAGCCCGGCAAAGTCTGCCTTGAAGCCGAAACGGGCAGTTAACAGTGACTCCGGTACGGCACCGGCCAGCAGTTGATGCAAGGCCAGCTGATTACTCAGCAAACTGCCCTCCAGCCGGTCTGTACCCTCAATACCCTGTTTTTCTTTCAGTTCGGCATTAAGCACCAGCGAAGCACCATTTTCAAGTGCCAGTGCCAAATGTGCATTTTCCAGGGGAACCGGTGCAAACAGGTTTAACACGGTATTGGCGTCCAGATTTACGCCCTGCCCACTTCCTTCCAGGGCAATATCCAGGCGCTCGGCCGAACCCTGTGCCTGCAGATCAAGATTAAAAGTACAACGATTGCCATGTTGCCCCCTGAATATGGAGGTAACCAGAAAACGATCCAGACAAATGGGGGAATCGCGGTTTTCACTGGATGTCATGGCCTGAAGATCCAGTTCCAATGGCCAGGGCGATTTGAGTTGGGTAATTTTAAGATTGCCACTTAAGTCACTATTGACCAGGTCATGACTGATATGCACGCTGTCAATTTTCCCGCTGGCCTGTTCCTGGTTAACCCGCAAATTGCTAACCCAAAACCCGCTTAAACCAACCGGCAAATGACTGCCATCGGCCTGCACCAGTGAAAAGTTGCCTATGCGAACGGTATCCACCTCTATGGTGACGGGCAGGCCCGGCATGGTAAAAGGCCCCGACTCCGTTTCTGGCTCTGGGGATGGCACCGGCAACAGGCGGATATCCAGGTCTCCCACTTCCATATGGGTCACTTTAAGACGCCGATTGAAAAGCTCCAGCCATTGAACCTGAACACGGGCATTGTTTGCCACCACGCTTACTTCAGGTGTATCAAGCACCAGCCGTCCAAGTTTAAGGCCGCGCCAGATTGTCCCCTCAACCTCATCCATTTCACCGCCCACCTGGGCGAGCACAGTACGCAAAGTCCATTTGCTGCCAGCACTGGTACCCAATGCCCAGAACAGAAAAGCGGCCAGCAGGAAAAGCACCACTAAAGGACTGGTTTTCCAGTTAAACCAATTTTTCAAATGCCCGCGGATCCTGCTCAAAATGCCACCCCTAAAGAAAAGTGCAGTCTTAGTTTACGGTCACGCTGCCCCCATGCCAAATCAAGCGATAAAGGCCCTGCTGGCGTCTTGACAAGCGCCCCCACTCCATAGCCAACGGCAATTTTCATGTCCCGGAAAGAAGGCGCTGCGTCACCGGCATCGATAAACACACTCATGCCAAAACGGTCATCAAAGTAATGCATGTACTGGGCACCCACCACCGCCAGCGAACGGGTGCCGACAACGGCATTTCCCACATGGCGGCCAAGCTCATTGTATTTATAACCACGAATAGAGCGGGGACCACCTGTCCGATAACCGAAGTCATCCGGAATAGGTGTATTTTTGGAGCCCAATACCTGTCCCGCCTCGGCCCGCACCGTAAAAACATCCCGTTTACCCACCGGCCACCATTGCTGCACCCGCAAACCAACCCGGCCAAAAGTCTGCTGCTTGTTCAGCGTCATACCGGCCCCCAGGCCCAGGGCAATCAGATTCCCGTCACGCGGATCGTATCGGTCATTAAGATCCCGTCGCAACAAATCCCAGGTACCCACCACAGTTGGCAAAGAATAACGCGCTTCATCTTCACGCTTGACAGAATCGTACGCAACCAGCACTCCCCAGTTGGATTCATAATCAACCCGGCTTTCCGGGTCCAGTTTGAATTCACGTTTTCGTTTCCAGCCCAGGCCAAAACGGGTCACATCTTCATTTTGAATATCGGAATGACGGGCCATGATCCCAAAACTGTCCCTTGATCCGTCATAATTGGGTGGCAAGGTAAAATCAAGAAAGGCACGCTGACTCTTGAAATCGAAGCCGGCACCGGTTTCCATAATAACCGGAAGCCCCCAAACCACATTTTGCTTATACAGGCCTTCAACTCGAATTCCACTAATATCGTCCACCCCCAAGGAGCCGGCAACAGAGCTTGCCGGACCTTCAGTTACCCGAACAGATACCGGCAGCTCCACCTGTTCCATATCGTAAACTTCCGAGCCTTCAGGGGTTTTCAGGGAAACGAATGCCCCCCTGAAAAAGTTGGTTGACTGCAAGGCCTGCTGCCACTCATCAAGTTGATCCTGAACGAAGGGATCACCCGGTTTATAGCGGATATAACGACGCACCAGACTTTCGGGAACACGGCGCAGGCCAATGACCTCGATATTGCCCAAGGTGACTGCCGGCCCACTATTGACCTCGGTGACGGTATCAACCGTGGATGTTTCGGGGTTCACCACTGCCTGGGAGTGGATCATGCGGGCAAGATAAAAGTCGCGGTCCATCACACCTTCAAGCAAGGCGCTTTTTGAGGCGCTCCACCGGGCATTAATGAAATCTTCCCCCACCGGCAAGCCCCAGTTTTTTTTCAGGGCCTCTACCCGCTGGACATATTGGGCACCGGTGATACTGCCCAAAAAGCGGTTCTCCACCGATGCCACCCTGGACACCTTACCAGGCTCAATATAAATATCCCAGGTTTCACCTGCCACGTCCTCACCCACTTCAAGGTCCACCTTGGGGGCAAAATACCCTTGCGTGGCAAGGGCGGAAATCACGGCCTCACGGCCCCGGCTGCGAATCCGCTCGGCTTCGCCACCGTCCTGATCATCAGCCAGACGCACCACGGCACTAATACCATCATTAACACTTCTCAATACTTCTGGACTTAATCCACTGGGATCAATCACCACCTCGGGCTTGCCAGCAGAAAACGCCATTGAAGTGGCGGACAGGAGGAGTGGTAAAAAAATGACGTGCCGGGCTGTAAAGTGCATCGGATTGGATCGTTAACGGGGTTGTATTACATATTATTTAACTTCATAACGGTTTTACCACTACTGAAGGAAACTTGCCACTCATATCTACCGCCAAATCGGAAACCGTCACCGCCAGTTTTCGGGCAATGTGACGGTATGACCTAGCCGCTTCACTGCCAGGGTCCGAGACCACCGTAGGCTTGCCCGAATCGGTCTGCTCACGCACTGCCAATGTAAGCGGCAAGCTGCCCAACCATGGCACCTCCAGTTCCTGGGCCATTTTACGCCCACCGTCATGACCAAACAAAGGCTCAACGTGTCCACAGTTTGAACAGACATGCATGGACATATTTTCAATAACACCCAAAATGGGCACATTGACCTTCTGGAACATGCGCAGACCTTTGCGGGCATCAGCCAGCGCAATGTCCTGTGGCGTTGTCACAATAACCGCACCAACAACCGGCACTTTCTGGGCCAGCGTCAATGCAATATCGCCGGTTCCGGGCGGCATATCCACAATCAGATAATCCAGATCAGGCCAATTCGTTTGCCTTAACAATTGCTCCAGGGCCTGTGCAACCATGGGACCACGCATGATGGCCGGAGAGTCCCCGTCAATCAAGAAACCAATCGAATTGACATAAACACCATGTGCCTCAAGAGGCTCCATGCTTTTGCCATCGCGTGATTCCGGCTTACCCGAAACACCCAACATCAATGGCTGGCTGGGACCATAAATATCCGCATCAAGAATACCAACTTTTGCACCAGACTGCGACAGAGCCAGCGCCAAATTGACAGAAGTTGTACTTTTTCCTACGCCACCCTTGCCTGAAGCGACCGCAATAATATTTTTTATTGATGCAATTGGTTTCAAGCCCCCTTGAACCACGTGGCTTTTGATACCATCTAAGTAATTGATCCGGGTTTGAGCCGCGCCCGCCCTGGTGCAGGCGTTGGTTATTTGTTGTTCGATATTGCTTTTATCTTCGGCAGGATAATAACCCGGGAACAATTTGACTTCTACGGTATCACCCTTGATTTCCAGGTCTCTTTCCCTGAACTTTTTAGCCAGGGACATGCCAGTAAGTGGATCCCGCACGGACTGCAACTCGGAAAGAATGGTATTTATTTGTAAACGCATTGTTTTATCACTTTTAAACTTACTTGAGTAGAATAGTCAATCATACCGTTTTTATTATCAGCAGGTGAAGATAAACCTGCCTCTATCATGGGGTTTCCATACACAATGAAAGATTTTCTAGACAGTACCCTGAAAAGCATTCTCTTCGTCATTCTGGCCATTGTAGGCCTGTGCATGGCATTCATCTTCATGGCATCAACCGCCATTGCCCTGGGTGTTATGTATGTGATTGCCCGCGTTCGCGGACAAAATTTTTCTGCCGGCCAGTTCTGGACCCAATCACGCACACGGGCCCGCCAGACCCAAACCGACTTCCAGGAAAAATTCCACAAACGCAAATTTTCCACCAGCGCCAAAGACGTGACCGACGTTGAAATACGTGAAATAAAATAAGAAACCGTTTTTCATTTAGACTTTTTCTGTAAGATAGAAGGATTTCGACGATTTTCTGTTGTCTTTTCGTGTTTACTCCGCCCGTTTCCGGTGGAAAATAGTCTGCCGGTTCCGTTAAAACCGGCATTTTCGTCTAAAATCATTCAACTGTTTAATTTTTACTGTAATTGTTCATGACACGCACGATTTTTGTTACCACCGCACTCCCTTATGCCAACGGCTCATTTCATATTGGCCATATCATGGAATACATCCAGGCCGATATCTGGGTTCGCACCATGCGCATGTCGGGCCATACCGTTCATTTTGTCGGTGCCGATGACGCCCATGGCGCTCCCATTATGCTCAAGGCCGAAAAAGAAGGCATCAGCCCGGAAGAACTCGTTGCCCGTTATGCCAATGAACGTCCCACTTACCTGAATGGTTTCCACATCAAGTTTGACCACTGGCACAGCACGCACAGTGAAGAAAACACACAGCTGTCGGGTGACATTTACAAGGCCCTGAAAGCAGCCGGTTTCATCAGCAGCAAAACCATCGAGCAGTTCTACGATCCGGTCAAGGGCATGTTTCTGCCCGATCGTTATATCAAGGGTGAATGCCCCAAATGCCATGCCAAAGACCAGTATGGTGATTCCTGTGAAGTGTGCAGCGCCGTTTACGCCCCCACCGAACTGATCAACCCTTACTCCACCCTGACCAATGCCACGCCGGTATTGAAATCGTCCGAGCACTTTTTCTTCAAGCTGTCCGACCCGCGCTGCGTTGAGTTCCTGAAAGAGTGGACCAACGGCACCAATGCCCGCGGCCAAAAACGCCTGCAAAACGAAGTACTGGCCAAAACCCGTGAATGGCTGGGCAACGCTGAAGATGGCGAAAGTCAAAGCAATCTTAACGACTGGGACATTTCACGCGATGCCCCCTATTTTGGCATTGAAATCCCCGATGAACCCGGCAAGTATTTTTACGTATGGCTGGACGCACCGGTTGGCTACCTGGCCTCTTTAAAAGCCTACTGCAAGAAAACCGGCCTTGACTTTGACGGCCTGCTGGATCCCAACGGCAACACCGAACAGGTTCACTTCATTGGCAAGGACATTATTTATTTCCACGCCCTGTTCTGGCCCGCAACGCTCAAGTTTTCAGGCCGTAAAGTACCTGATTCCCTGTTCGTGCACGGTTTCATTACCGTCAGTGGCGAGAAAATGTCCAAAAGCCGTGGCACCGGCATTTCGCCCATCAAATATCTTGAACTGGGCATGAATGCCGAATGGATGCGTTACTATATCGCCGCCAAACTGAATGCACGGGTTGAAGACATTGATTTCAACCCCGATGATTTCATTGCCCGCGTCAATAGCGACCTGATTGGCAAATACATTAACATTGCCAGCCGTGCCGCCAACTTCATCAGCAAACACTTTGATGGAAAACTGGCTTACCAGGGCGATATCAACGCTTTCACCACAGAAATCGCCAGTGTCACCGAAAACGTTCGCAATGACTTCGAGGCACGCGAATATGGCCGCGCCATCCGCACCCTGATGGCCTACGCCGACAAGGTCAACCAGGCCTTCGACAACGCCCAGCCCTGGGTACTGGCCAAAGGCATCAGCACTGCTGAACAGGACCAGAAAGACAAACTGCAGGATATCTGTTCGCGCGCCATTGCCGGCTTCAAGGCTTTGTCAGTCATGCTGACCCCCGTCTTGCCCGCGCTCTCCAAGCGGATTGCCACTGAGCTTTTCGAACAAAACAGCGACTTCACCTGGCAGGATGCCGCGCAATTGCCTGAACACATCGCCCCCTTCAAGCACTTGATGCAACGGGTCGACCCCAAAATGCTGGATGACCTGTTCGAACCGCCAGCACCAGAAGCACTGATTCCCGGTGGCGAGCCCATTGCCGAAACCATCAAAATTGACGATTTCGCTAAAATTGACCTGCGCATTGCCAAAATCGTCAACTGCGAACATGTGGAAGGTTCCACCAAACTGTTACGCATGACCCTCGATGTCGGCGAAGGCCGTCACAGAAATGTTTTCTCAGGCATAAAAGAAGCATATAATCCAGAAGATCTGGTGGGTAAACTAACCGTTATGGTTGCCAACCTGGCTCCTCGTAAAATGAAATTCGGCATTTCCGAAGGGATGGTGCTTGCAGCCAGCCATGCCGACGAAAAAAACCACCCCGGCATTTACATTCTCGAGCCTTGGGAAGGTGCACAACCCGGTATGCGTATTCACTAACTAACAGCAAGATCAATTTATCTCGCAACAGGATGGCATATGGATGGAGTCTGGTGGCAACAAGCCAAAAAGATCAGCAGTATCGTAAAAACAGCAGGCCCGTTCATGTTCCTCCAGGAACTGATCAACCAACCAAAGTTTACCGGCGCCATTTGCCCCAGCTCCAAAAAGCTGGCCCGGCAAATGGCCCGGCACATTCCCCTGGACAATGATGGTATCATCATTGAGCTGGGCGGGGGAACGGGCGTGATCACCCAGGCTATCTTGGATCACGGCATTTCTCCTGACAAACTTTATGTGATTGAGTTTTCCCCTACCTTCGCCAGTCATTTAAAAGCCCGCTTTCCTCACATCACCATCATCAATGGCAACGCTGCCCATCTGGATACCCTTATTCCACACGGTGCCAAAATCAATGCTGTGGTTTCCAGTCTTCCCCTGATCTCCCTGCCACCCGATACCTGCCAGCAAATTCTGCAACAATGGCATACCCTTTTAAAAGATCAAGGCCTGGCCATTCAATTCACCTACAACCTGCGCTCACCGCTTTGGAAAACCCATATCCACGCAAGCCAGTTTCACAGTGAAATCGTCTGGGGCAATATTCCTCCGGCAAAAGTCATGACATTTAAGTTTTAGCACCCATATCTTCAACTTGTTGCCTCGTATCAAATACAATTATGGCTTAACGAGTGAAATTAACATGAGTACTGAAAATACAAACCCCGCACCGGTTGCCGAAGGCACCGAAAAGCCCGAACAACCGTTCGGGCACATCAAAAGCTTTGTTCACCGCCGCTCACACATGACGCCTGGCCAAAAACTGGCCATAGAGCGACTGATGGACAAATGGTCGATTGCCTACAAACCGACTAGCCTGAACTATGAAAAAGTATTCGGCAGACAGGCCCCCACCATTCTTGAGATTGGTTTTGGCATGGGCGAAACCACTGAAAAAATCGCACTGGCCCGCCATGAAGAAAACTTCCTGGGCGTAGAGGTATTCAATGCCGGTGTTGGTGCCATGCTCAAACGCATTGAAGCATCCTCACTGGACAATGTACGCATTATCCAGCACGATGCCGTTGAGGTGGTCAAGAACATGCTACCCGCCAACAGCCTGGCTGGCGTGCATATTTACTTCCCCGACCCCTGGCCAAAAAAGCGGCACCACAAGCGCCGTCTGATCCAGCCCGAGTTCGTACAACTGCTGGTTAGCCGGCTACAACCGGGCGGTTATATTCATTGCGCCACCGACTGGGAAAACTATGCAGAACAAATGCTGGAAGTCCTGTCGGCCAACCCCGAGCTGGAAAACACCGCCAAGGATTACGCACCCAAGCCCGATTATCGCCCGCAAACCAAATTTGAAACCCGTGGCCTGCGCCTGGGTCATGGTGTGTGGGACCTGGTTTTCAAAAAGAAAGAGGATTAGTCTGCCATGTACCCACCCATAGAGCCCTATAAAACCGGTTTTCTGGAAACCACCGACGGCCACCAGGTTTACTGGGAACTTTGTGGCAATCCCCAGGGAAAGCCAGCCGTGTTCCTGCATGGCGGACCGGGCTCCGGGTGTGGTCCCCAGCACCGTCAACTGTTTGGTCCATCCAAATACAATGTCCTGCTGTTTGACCAGCGCGGCTGCGGCCGCTCGCTTCCACATGCCAGCCTGCACAACAACACCACCGCACATCTTATTGAAGACATGGAATGCCTGCGCCGTGACATCATGGGCGCAGAAAAATGGCTGGTCTTTGGTGGTTCATGGGGCTCTACCTTATCTTTGGCCTATGCCCAGATCCATCCCAATCGTGTCAGTGAACTGATTGTACGGGGCATTTTTACGGTACGTAAAGAAGAACTGCGCTGGTTCTACCAGGAAGGTGCTTCATGGCTGTTTCCCGACTACTGGGAAGACTACCTGGCCCCTATTCCACCTGAAGAACATAATGACTTGATTGCCGCCTATCAGAAACGGCTGACCGGCAACGATCTTGCAGAGCAAATCAAGGCAGCCCGGGCCTGGAGCTTATGGGAAGGAAGAACCATCAGCCTGCTGCTGAATGAAGCCCATGTCAGCAGCCATGTCGATGATTATTTTGCCATCGCCTTTGCCCGTATCGAAAATCACTATTTTGCGAATGGCGGTTTCATGAAAGAAAACCAGCTGCTGGACAATGCCCATAAACTGCACGGTATTCCCGGCATTATCATTCAGGGACGCTACGATGCCTGCACGCCGGCCAAAACCGCCTGGGAACTGCACAAGGCATGGCCACAAGCCGAATTCCAAATCATTGACGATGCCGGCCATGCATTTAATGAGCCGGGCATCCTGAAAGCCCTGCTTGCCGCCACCGACAAATTTGCCGATAACGCGTCTTAATGATATTTCTTAACGAATTCAATTTTGAAGCCAACAAGCCTATGCTTAGCCACCCGGATAAAATTTACCCGGGACAGATTCTGCGCATTCCCCAATAATGCACTGGCATGACTAATAAAAAAGTCCGCCCCAACAGGCGGACTTTTTTGTATTACTTCTTGAAACCGCCAAAACCACCCATGCCCATGTTTTTCAGGCCCTTGAGCCCTCCCATGGCACGCATCATCTTACCCATACCGCCTTTCTTGAACTGCTTCATCATGCCCTGCATTTGCTCAAACTGCTTAAGCAATTTGTTCACTTCCTGCACTGGCACCCCAGCACCCGCCGCAATACGACGTTTGCGCGATGCTTTCAGCAATTCGGGTTTGGCCCGTTCCTGGGGCGTCATGGAATTAAGAATACCCTCGGTACGGCGCAATTGTTTTTCGGCCTGGCCACTTTGCAACTGGCCCGCTGCCTGGGCGAACTGTGCCGGCAGTTTTTCAAGCAGGGAACTCATGTCCCCCATTTTCTTGACTTGCTGCAACTGATCACGAAAATCATTCAGGTCAAAACGGTCACCCGATTTGATCTTGGTGGCCAGCTTCTGGGCTTCGGCAATATCAATATTGCGCTGGGCCTGTTCAACCAGCGAAACAATATCGCCCATACCCAGCACCCGCTGAGCCATACGCTCGGGATGAAAAGGTTCAAGACCATCGAGTTTTTCGGAAACCCCGATAAACTTCAGGGGCTTGCCGGTAATATGCCGCACCGACAGGGCGGCACCACCCCGGGCATCACCATCGAGTTTGGTCATGACCACACCAGTCAGGGGCAAGGCTTCGGAGAAGGCCTTGGCCACATTCACGGCATCCTGACCTTGCATGGCATCCACCACAAACAGGGTTTCAATGGGCTTGAGCACTTCGTGCAGCATACTGATTTCAGCCATCATGGCTTCATCAATACCCAGACGGCCGGCCGTATCCACCAGCAAGACATCATAATGATGCCGTTTTGCATGGTCGACGGCTGCCAGGGCAATATCACGCGGTTTCTGGCTGGCATCGGACGGGAAGAAATCCACCCCAACCTGGGTGGCAACCGTTTTCAACTGTTCAATAGCGGCCGGACGATAAACGTCGGCACTGACCACCAGCACTTTTTTTCGGCCGGCCTTGCGACCATTTTGCAGTAAATCGCCCCCACTAATCAGTTTGGCCAATTTACCGGTCGTCGTGGTTTTGCCAGCCCCTTGCAGACCGGCCATTAACACAACGGCTGGCGGCTGGGTTGCCAAAGACAGCTCGGATGCCTGCGGCCCAAGATCCCCCCCCATTAAAGCGGTAAGCTCTTTATGAACCACCCCCACCAGGGCCTGTCCTGGACTTAGGCTGCCGGCGACTTCCTCACCCAGCGCACTTTCCTTGACCCTGGCAACAAACTCACGCACCACGGGCAAAGATACATCGGCCTCAAGTAATGCCAGACGTACCTCGCGCAGCATTTCCTGCGTATTGGCTTCGGTCAGGCGGGCCTCTCCCCGGATGGTCTTCATGACCCGGGACAAACGATTAGTTAAATTATCGAACATGAATTTTGCACTTTAATAAATGAATTACCAGGATTAGAGGCTATACTATGTTTTTGTTACCTCAATAACCCAACCCCTACAATCAAGATATCAGTTTATGTCAGCTGACATTGTATTGCACTCTCTGGCCGCATTGGCCTATCTTCTGCTTAGTTTGTCAATTTGGCGCCCCATTGTGCAACAAAACACCATCAGGCAAACCGGCTCCGTCCGTAGCGTATGTCTTTTGGCCACCTTAGTGCTGCAAGGCATCGCCGTACACTGGGCGATCGTGCACGCAGAACATATCAGGCTGAACTGGTCACAGGGCCTGTCCATTACCATCTGGCTGGGCATGATCGTGTTCTGGATAGAAAGCAGGCTGAACAAAATAGACGGGCTGCTTTTGCTGCTGCTGCCGATTGCCAGCTTTATCTGTCTGCTGGCCGCCCTTTTTCCTTCCAGCCCAGACAGCCTGGTCATTCCCTCACAAACCCATCTGTTCAAGATCCACTTGCTGATCTCACTGTTTGCCTATAGCCTTATTGCCATCGCCGCCATACAGGCATTCTTAATGACCGCCCTGGACCAATACTTGCATAAACCCGTCAATTTTCAGGAAAATCCCTCGCTCACCACCCGCATCCTTGAGGCCCAGCCACCACTCATGCAGCAGGAACGCATCCTGTTCAAACTGATCTGGATTGGTTTTGGCGCTCTCAGCCTGTCTATTGTCACCGGCATTATGGTGTCGCTCAACAAAAGCGGCCAGTTCCTGCCCATGGACCACAAAACCATTTTCACCCTGCTGGCCTGGCTGGTATTCAGCATACTGCTGATTGGGCGAAGCCTTTGGGGCTGGCGTGGCCGATTGGCCTTGCGCTGGACGCTAACCGGTTTTGCCCTGCTCATGCTGGCCTACACGGGTACCCGTTTTATCTTTGACGTTATTATGCACAAGAGTGTCTAATGAGATTTTTTCTCTTTATCATCCTGATCATCATCCTGATGCTGGCCATCCGCATGTTTGCCGGTCGCGTTCAGACGCTTTTCAAAAACATGCAATCAAACGCCAGCCAGCCTCCCGCCACCCGGCAAAGCCAGGCCAGCGAAGCCATGGTGCAATGTGCTCACTGCCATATTCACCTGCCCCGCTCGGAAGCCTGTCTCATCCATGGCAAAACCTGGTGTTCCGAAGAGCATGCCCGATTGGGCCAAAAACAATGAGCATGCCATCTTTACAGCTGGACCGCCACGGATGGCTGAAGACAAGCAAAAACATTCGCCTGGTGCCTTCCCCCAACTGTGACAAACGCCCGGTTAATGAAACCGTCTCGCTACTGGTCATTCATAACATCAGCCTGCCGCCTTACCAGTATGGCGGACCGTACATAGAGCAGCTGTTTACCAACCGCCTTGACCCACACGCACACCCCTTCTTTGAGTCAATCAAACACTTGCGGGTGTCGGCGCATTTTCTTATCCGCCGCGATGGGGAAATTGTCCAGTTCGTGAGCACTGAAAACCGCGCCTGGCATGCCGGGGTCTCCCGTTTTAACGACCGCGAACGCTGCAATGATTTCTCTATTGGCATTGAGCTGGAAGGCTGTGACTTTGAGCCTTTCATGCCTGAACAGTATGAAACCCTGAGCCATTTGAGCAAAGTGCTAAAGGCCCGCTACCCCTTAAGGGCGGTACGTGGTCATGAACATATCGCACCCGGCAGAAAAACCGACCCGGGCCCCTACTTTGACTGGCAAAAATACCAAACAGAAAGTGGCTGGGCCAAACGGCAAATGCCCGAACCCCGATAAAAACCGGCGCCGGGCATTGTCGTTATACCTGCGTCAGGATGCGATTAGGCAGACTTGAGCAACAAGGCATTCATCCGCTTCACAAACGCAGCCGGATCCGCAATCTGGGCACCTTCAGCCAGCAGGGCCTGATCCAGCAACACATTGGCCCAATCGGCAAATTCCTCATCTTCAGCCGCCTGAAGACGGGTAATGATGGCATGCTCGGGGTTGATTTCCAGGACAGGTTTGAAATCTGGGGTTTCCTGGCCTGCCGCCTGCAACATGCGCAGCAAGTGCGGGCTTAATTCATTTTGTCCAACCACCACGCAAGCCGGAGAATCAACCAGGCGCAGCGTTACATTAACATCCTTGACCTTGTCTTTCAAAACCTCTTTCAGCCGTTCCACCAAAGGCTTGAAGGACTCAGCCACTTCTTCCTGCTTTTTCTTTTCCGCTTCATCGGCCAGTTCAGCAAGATCCAGCCCACCTTTGGAAACCGATACCAGCTGTTTGCCCTCAAACTCGCGGAAATGAGACATCATCCATTCGTCCACACGGTCTGACAGCAACAAAACCTCGATACCTTTTTTGCGGAAGATCTCAAGGTGCGGACTGTTTTTGGCCGCATTGAAAGAGTCTGCCACCACGTAGTAAATCCGGTCCTGCCCTTCTTTCATGCGTGAGATGTAATCAGCCAGGGAGACATTCTGCAAAGGCTCATCGGTATGGGTAGAAGCAAAACGCATCAGTTTGGCAATCCGCTCAAGGTTGGACGGATCTTCACCGGTACCTTCTTTAAGCACCTGGCCAAATTCAGCCCAGAAGGTCGCGTAGTCTTCGGGTTTATTCTCGGCCATGTTTTCAAGCAGGGACAGGATACGTTTTACCGAGCCTTCGCGAATGGAACGGACATCACGGCTTTCCTGCAGAATTTCACGGGAAACGTTAAGCGGCAAATCAGAAGAGTCAATCACACCGCGCACAAAACGCAAGTACGATGGCAGCAGCTGTTCGGCTTCATCCATGATAAAGACGCGTTTCACATACAGTTTTACGCCACGCTTGCCATCACGGTCCCACAAATCAAACGGTGCACGTTTGGGAATATACAGCAACTGGGTATATTCGCTGCGTCCTTCCACCCGATTATGGGTCCAGGCCAGCGGATCTTCAAAATCATGGCTGACATGCTTGTAAAACTCTTTATACTGCTCGTCGGTAATGTCAGACTTGTTACGGGTCCATAGTGCGCTGGCCTGGTTAACCGCTTCCCACTCGTCCTTTTTAACCATCTCGCCTTTTTCCGAGTCATATTCTTCTTTCTGCATAAGTACCGGCAGGGAAATATGATCGGAATAACGGCGCAGGATCTCACTTAACTTCCAGTGGCTAAGGAACTCATCTTCATCGGCACGCAGGTGCAAGGTAATATCGGTACCGCGCGATTCCTTTTCAATTGGTTCAATAGTGAAGTCGCCCTGGCCTTCGGACGTCCAGCGCACGCCTTCACTGGTAGCGACACCGGCACGACGGCTTTCAACCGTAACCTTGTCGGCCACAATGAATGAAGAATAAAAACCCACGCCAAACTGGCCAATTAACTGGGCATCTTTTTGCTTGTCGCCACTTAACTGGGAAAAAAACTCTTTCGTGCCAGAACGGGCAATCGTGCCCAGGTTGGCGATTGCCTCGTCGTGGCTTAAACCAATGCCATTATCGGAAATGGTAATGGTACGGGCCTCTTTGTCATAGCTGACCCTGATTTGCAAATCGGCACCGCCTTCCAGCAAGGCAGGATTATCAATCGCTTCAAAACGCAGCTTGTCGCAGGCATCCGAGGCATTGGAAACCAGCTCCCGCAAGAAAATTTCCTTGTTGCTGTACAGGGAGTGAATCATCAAATGCAGTAATTGCTTGACTTCCGCCTGAAAACCCATGGTTTGCGGGCCGGCTTGAACAGTTGCTTCTTCTTGACTCATAGTAATTGGCAAAATAAAAAAATTGGAATGGAGTTTGAAATAACAACAGGCGGCAAGGCCTGAAGGCTTCATACCCACTTGGGGACAAATCGTTTTTTTTCAAGGGCCCGGCAAGCTTTTGGTTAAAAGCGTATAATCAACGGTCTTCTGGCATTATTGCCGCCTGTTATTGCCTGCCTTCTTTTACCTGCTCAGCTTTAATGCCACCAGGCTTGTTAAACCGGCAAACAATAACAATCTTCTTCCCCAAAAAAAACCACCATGCAAGAAAAAAAATTGTGGACCCCTGATTTCATTATCATCACCGGGGTTAACCTGCTTATTACCATTGTCTTTTATTTCCTGATTGTTACCCTGGGCGATTATGTGACCCAGCGTTATGACGCTTCAATCAGTATGGCCGGGCTGGCCGTTGGCATTTTTATTGTGGGCGCCCTAACCAGCCGTCTTCTTATTGGCCAGCTGGTTGATGTGATTGGCCAGAAAAAAACCCTGCTGATCGGCCTGGTGGCCTTCAGCCTGACCAACTGTCTGTATTTTTTCAGTGACTCCATTTATTCTTTACTGCTGGCCCGTTTTCTGCACGGCATGGCCATTGGTATCGCCAGTACCGCCTGTGGCACCATTGTGGCGCACATTATTCCGTCCCACCGCAGGGCCGAAGGCATTGGCTACTACAGCCTGAGCACCACCCTGGCCTCGGCTATCGGCCCATTCCTGGGTTTGTGGATGAGCCAGAATTTCAATTTCCAATGGATTTTTGCCTTTTGTCTGTTGGTCAGCCTGCTGGCTCTGGCAGCCTCTACCTTCCTGAAAACCGGCTCTGCCAAACACACGGATGAACATCCTTTTCACTTTACCCTGGGTGATCTGGTGGAACGCAAGGCCTTGCCGGTTTCAACGGTCATGTTCCTGCTGGGACTGTGCTTTGCCAGCGTGCTGACTTTCCTGAACAGTTACTCGATTGAGCTGGAGCTGGTTACGGCAGCCGGTTTCTTTTTTATTGTTTACTCTTTCGTCATCCTGTTTTCACGCCCGATTGCCGGCAAAATCCTGGACAAAAAAGGCTCAAACGTGATTGTGTACCCATGCTGCATTTTACTTGCCATGGGCATGGCGACCATGGCAAGCACCCAGTCGGCCTGGACATTGCTCACCGCCGCCGCCCTGATTGGCCTGGGTTATGGCAGCCTGCAATCGGCCCTGCAGGCCGTAGCCATCAAGGTCGTTAAGCCGCATCGCATGGGACTGGCCACCGCCACATTTTATATTTGCCTGGATGCCGGGCTGGGATTTGGCCCTTACCTGTTGGGAATCATTATTACCGAAACCGGCTACCGCAACCTGTACTGGCTCATGGCCGGGCTGGCCCTGCTATGCATGCTGCTGTTTTATATGGTGCATGGCCGCCATGTTGCGTATTTTCGTGAGCGGGACAGACTGGAAGAACAATAAACCATTTCCAAGCGCCTGGCATGACTGATACATTAGCGCCAATCGTCAATATTACGATTGGTTAGCTGAGTGACGCTTTCACGCTTTTGCGAATCAAAAACAAAAGCCTTGCCAAAGCCCTGCACCAGAGTGCCTTTTAACGGCAGCAAGCGAACCATGACAAAGTCAGGCAAGGACGCCAATAAACCGACCGTTTTACCGGCCCGTTCCGTCAGGGCAGCCAGTGCATTCTCATACTCTTCACTGTTTTTATCAACCGTTTCCGCCCTGGCCTGATAGCTTAAACGCACACGGGCATAGATGTTTTTGGTTTTGCTTTCATCGTCTGCCAGCAAAATAGCCAGATTGGGATTTTGCTGCAGATTGACCGTGTGCGTGGCCAGACCGGACACCAGAATATAAAAACGGTTATTAAGCCATGTGAAAGGGGTGTAGCTGGCATTTGGCTCTCCCTGCTTATTGTTGGTTGCCATCATCAGGGAAAGGCATTCATTGTGTAAACGGTCTATTTCAGCTTGAAGATCGGTATCCATGAGTTTCCTGCTGGTTTGAAGTTATGGGGTAGATGTTTTTACCCATACTTTATAGCCGGCTTGTTTTTTTGTGTTGCATAAACGACAAATTTTCATGAAAACTTTCTTTTATCGTGAAATAAGACTGCCAGTGCTGTAAAAAAATAAAAAACCGGATATAATTTCATCTTTCCTGCCTATCGTTACAGGTTGCAGTTTTATTACCAGTAACGTCAAAATTGCCCGGGTGGTGAAATTGGTAGACGCAGGGGACTCAAAATCCCCCGCCGCAAGGCGTGCCGGTTCGATTCCGGCCCCGGGCACCACAAGATAATCAATGGACGTCAACAGACGTCTATTTTTTTGCCTAAAACCCTTTATTTATACGGCTCTCAGGGAATTTTCAGTCTACTGAAGTCAACAAGCCAAAACGTATTTCAAAATAGCCACAATCTAAGTTTGTGTAAATTTAGATCGTTCCATGATTTCCTTCATCAAAGATAATAATGGCAGAAATCTCTGGTTTTGGCTTGTTCTGTCATTGATCTAAATATCGGGAAACCTAAAATAATAGTTAGAATTCAAGCGTCATTATTCAAAAAATAAAAGTCATTTAATATGATACGCAAATTCATTATGGTTCTAATGCTCAGTTTAGGTGCCACACTGGGAAATAACCTTGCCGTGCAAACAGATCAAGCCATTATTCAGAAGGCTGAACAAGGTGATGCGGTCGCCCAGTTCAATCTGAGCGTCATGTACGAAAATGACCAAGGAGTTCGGCAAAATTATGTCCAAAACACTGCTGACTTCTTCTCACCTGCTTTTTTTGGACTGCAGCCCGTTTCTCCTCTGCCTCTTTCACGTTAGAATATGCTTTGGCTACCCCTTACTCGTCCTTACAACGGAGCACATATGATGCACCATCTAGATCATTTGGTCTTAACCACAAGCCAGAAAGAAAAATGTATTGATTTTTATACCAGAGTACTGGGCATGAAACTTGAAACCTTTGGTCAGGGACGAATAGCGTTCAAGTTTGGGGAACAAAAGATCAATCTTCACATAAAGGGCCAGGAATTTGAGCCTAAAGCGCATCTTCCTGTCCCGGACGCACTGGACTTGTGCTTTATTTCGAGTATCCCCCTGGCAGAGGTCATTACCCATATCCAGGGCTGTGACTGGGAAATAGAAGAAGGTCCGGTCAGGCGAACCGGAGCCAACTACCCCATCATGTCAATTTACTTGCGCGATCCAGACCTTAATCTAATTGAAATTTCTGAGCAAGTTAAAGAATAGCGAACGTTGCGCAATATATAGTCGCACCGCAAAGCATGCTGGTTCGTCCTCGGCACTCAGCACGAACCGTTATTAACGATAACGCCAGGGACGGGTAGTAATTTCTTTTTCTATTTTCTGCAATCTGCCAAAGTGATTAATATGATTAATACCCAAGACTTCACGAACCAAGAGCATGAGTTCAGGCAAATGTACAGAATGCACCTTATTGATAAGGGACTCCAGCTTTGACTTCACCATCTCCAAATATTCTTTGAAAGTGAATCCCGTTTTGTTGACTTCAGGCAAAGTACGCACATAGGCCATGATAAATCCCCCCGTTACCTATTGTTTTCTATATGACATTTCCGCTTTCAACAAACTGATATATTTGGGTATTTGCTACTCACAACTTATCAGTTATTGCATTGATCCCAATAAAAAAACGCACACTAAACCCGTTTTACTAATGTTTTTGCCACATTTTCAAAACCTCAAAAATTTAATGTACGTCAATAGTATAACTCAGCTTTGTTTGCGTTATATCAAATAATATTGGTATTTATTGTTTGGAATCTGGAAATGTTGCTAAAACTTTAGTGTTTTCTGTTACTCCGGTTTAATGCCTGCGCTTTCTACCGTTTGACGGTAATCTTTAATTTCGTCCTGAATCAGGCTGGCAAATTCTCCATGCTCCATCCCAATCGGCGCCAGGCCCAGTTCAGAAAGACGTTGCAAAAAAACCGGTTTTTCAAGCACCCGCTTCAGGTCGGATTGGATTTTCATCACGATGTCACCGGCCAGATGCACCGTGGGCCTGTTACGACTTCATCTTAGAAATAAAAAAACGGAACCCAATGTTTCAAAGGATTCCGCTTTTATCACTGCAGGTATGCTGAGTATTTTCAGCACACGCGCATTCAGATCACTTGGATCTGGGTGGCGCAAGGGCCTTTTTGCCCTTGACCTGTCACGAATGACACACGTTGATTCTCTTCAAGAGATTTGTGGCCAGTGCCTTGAATTTCGCTGTAGTGTGCGAAGAGATCCTTGCCGCCAAACTCAGGCATGATAAAGCCGAAGCCCTTATCGTTGTTGAACCACTTCACAATACCGGTTTCTGTCTTCAATGTAAGTCCTAAATGTACTAGGGGAAAAATATCCCCAAAGCCATTCTCTTCATTTATATCAACAATAGATAGCTTTGTTTCAAAATAATACATCTATCTGCCGCAATTCTGTTTGACTTCTCACTTTAACTACTCTTGCAGCATTCGTGGGGGAAACCATCCACTATCAGAGTATTGTGCATTATGTAGCCCCACCAGCAGAAGAAGTACCCGAAATGCTGGAAGGATTGCAGGTTTTTCTTGAACGCACAAAGGGTCAATCGCCCTTTATGCGCAGTAGGGTAGCGGCTTCAGCTGTTATTACCGATGATATTGGTGAACGCAAATTGCCCTACACCCCCCTGCAAGCTATTGTTGTTGCTGCAAGGTTATTTCTTTTTGCACCTTCAGCACTTTTGCCGGCCAGCTGCTTTTAATGTATGCCAGCACCGCCACAATTTCCTCATCCGTCAACATGTCACGGTAGGCGGGCATGTCACTTTGATAACCGGGTGGTGCCGTTTTTCCTGGCACCAGGCCATTCTTGACCATATCAAACAGCAAGGCATCGGGGTGATGCCATGTATGCCCGCTCTGGTCATGCGGTGGTGCTGGCAGGCGCCCATTAGGCATGCGTTCGCGCCAGTTCGGCTGCCCCTGCAAGGAAACGCCATGGCACGATGCGCACAGGTTTTCGTAAATTGGCTTACCTTGCATGACCAGTGTCTGATTAGCGGGATCAATAAATGCTGGGCCTGAGCCACGCCCCAGAACGTATAACAGGACTCCGGCCACCGCCACGGCACAGCCGGCAACCGTTAATAGCAATTTTTTCTTTGTCATATTTATCCTGCTTTAGTTAACCCGCACGCTGGTTGTTTGCCCATTGGCATCCAAAGCAAACATGCCCATTCCAATCTACAGCTTTTTCAGCATCCAAACATCGCAACCGCTGTGAACAATGCCGTCCAATGGGCGATCAAGGTGCTGAAACCCGATTTTTTCATATAGGGATATAGCAGACTTCATGCCAGACAAAGTATCAAGGTAGCATTTCTTATATCCTTTTTGGCTTGCATAAGCCAAACACCGTGTAAGCAACACCTGGCCAATACCCAAGCCACGGGCTTCTTTTAACAGAAACAGTTTTCGCAGTTCGCACGTTTGGCTACTACCATTGAAAGGGGCAATACCACCACCCCCTACAATGCGTCCATCCAACAGCGCCACCAGATACAAGCTGCCACGTTAATCGTCATAATGCGCGCTCATTTCCAGCACTTCCGCATCAGAGGGACCAAAACCGTCACCGATTGCGCCAAACTCTGAACCAACCGTTTTGATGATATTGCAAATAACATCATCGTGCTCCGGTTGGATTTCCATAATTTCAACAGCCAATTACTGCTCCCCTTTCTTTTTATTGGTGACCCACCGACTTTTGCCAAAGCACTCGAATTTATGCGCCCTAGCTCGTATAAGTCGAAATCAAGGTAACTTGTTCCTTTGGAGAAATTCCCAAGCCTTGAGAAAAATAGTCGGAGATATTGCCGTAGGTGCGCTTTAGAGAAGCAAATCCGGCCTCCAGATATTCCGGTCGCACCAGTAACAGGTTTTCCAAAACGGCCCGATCACCGCCTGCCGCAACAAACGTTTCCATGATTGAAGAATATCCCTGAAGCAGTTGCTCATTACTCGCCAGGTAGTCTGCCAAAATATCATCACGGTGAACACCAAGCAATAACAACAGCATCGCCGCAGCCCAACCGGTTCGGTCTTTGCCTGCGGTACAGTGAAAGACACGCGGTACGCCTGGATCCTTCAGCAAAGAGGAGAAGAAGACACCGTAAGCTTTACATGCGCTGGACAGGCTGACCAAATTCCCGTAAATGGTTCTGTACAGCGTCTGCACCTTGTCTGGTGCCATATCCTGACCGAACTTGCGAGGATCGTGCAGCACAAATTGCATCATCGCTGCTATAGAACCCGAGTCATCACTTAACACATCGAGCCATACACTTTGAACGCCCGGCATAGGAACGTCGGGAGATCGTTCCCTTTCTGCGCCCGTACGAAAGTCGTAAACGAACCGTATGCCCAGCCCCTCAAGCCATCGAACCGACTCCTCCGGTATATCTGCAAGTTGACTCGACCGGAATATACGACCAGGGATTACGGCCGTTCCGTTGGCAGTGGCATGCCCGCCAAGGTCTCTAAAGTTGGAAGGAATAGTGCGTGTATTCATATATCTTATTCAGTCATCCTTGATTTTTTCATTTCTTTCAGGCGCAGCCAACGGCTGCCCTCCTTCCTTATTGGTGATCCGCCTTGCCGAGGTATTCAATCGCGCTGTCGATCACAAAGCGGTATTTCACATCGCCCTTGAGCATCCGCTCATAGGCCTCTAGTGTCATAATACAACTGTTTTCAGATTATATATTCAGGCTCTTTCCAAAAACTCACCCACATAAATCATATGCTCAAAGGGCAATTTCCCGCCTTCTGTACGGTCAACAATGGTGTCTAGCGTGGCCTGCAATACCGATTGCTTTTCAGCCACACCGGCATGCAAGACAATCGCAACAGGGGTATCTGCCGGATAGTGCTGCATTAACTGCCTGACCACTTCAGGCAAGGCCAAACCCATAGTAAAAAAAGCCAGGGTGGATTGGGATTCTGCCAGTTTGACCAAAGGGTCCGTACCCTGATAGCCTTCACGTGTTGTTTTGGCCGCTGTCAGTATCACAGATTCATTGCGCGGTCCATTAGTGACCCCTTGCGCAAGGACTGCATTGGCGGCGTTAAAACTGGATACGCCAGGAATCACGACCGGATTCAGGTCACGAAATTCTTTCAGATAACCTACCTGCGGTCCATATACTAAAGGATCCCCATAATCAAGCAC
The DNA here is from genome assembly GCF_012923605.1 of Advenella sp. EE-W14. Lineage (NCBI taxonomy): Bacteria > Pseudomonadati > Pseudomonadota > Betaproteobacteria > Burkholderiales > Alcaligenaceae > Advenella > Advenella sp. EE-W14. The sequence goes on from NZ_JAAVNG010000014.1 coordinate 137,309, forward strand.
GGCAACGGTTTTGCCTTCTTTGACCGCCTTCCGGATAATGCTGCGCGCTTCCGCTTCCATTGCGTCGGCTTCTTCATCGGTTTGCTTGCGCCGGGCCATTGGGGTGAACAGGCCATGTCCGGCATTATGCACTTCCTTGCCCTGAAGCAGTTCAGGGAAGTTTTCCAGTACCCGCGTCATGGCAAAAACCACATCTGCCTGCCTGACTGTTTTTAACGCACGGACGGTTATATTGTCCGGGTCGCCAATGCCCATACTGACAAGGTAAAGCCGGCTGCTTGTTTGCCCATTGGCATCCAAAGAAAACATACTCATTCCTATATACATTTTTTTAACATTCAAATGTTGCAACCACTTTGGTGTCCCAAAACAGATAATTATTGTCTATGCCTGTTGGTAGGCCCACGATGCAACATGGTGGGAGCGCTTGATATCCGTGAGAAACCCCTGACTGGACAACTCTGCAATAATGAGTGAAGCCATCAAGAAATTCCAGGCATATAGTAATATATGCAGGATTCATTTTAAGAAAAGGATTCATTCATGGATGATCTTCTCCGGCTTTTTCATCTGGTGGGCGTTGGGCTAGTCCTCATGTTGCCCCTGGCCAATCCGCTTACCTCTATGTCGTTGCTACTCTCGCTTGGCAGCGGTATTCCTTACCGGGAACGCCAGAAACAAATTACTCAATCCGCCTTTTATGTTTTTGGGATTATGCTGGTTGCCTACTTTGGCGGCACCTTGATCATGCAATCCTTTGGCATTTCCATTCCCGGCCTGCGTATTGCCGGTGGACTCATTGTGAGCGGAATCGGCTTTCAAATGCTCTCACCGTCTTCCCGCACCGATGACATGCCTGAAGCGGACACGGTGAGTGAACAAATAGCCACTAAAAAAACAACCAACATCGCCTTTGTGCCACTAGCCATGCCCGGCACGGCAGGACCAGGCAATATTGCCATGATCATTAGCACAACGGCCAGTATCCCGTCTTCCATTACCAGTGTCTATTCTCACTGGTTCCTGCATACGGCAGCCATACTTGTCTTTCTTTTGCTAAGCCTGTTGTTCTGGTTAGCCTTGCGCTTTGCTGGCCGCGTTGTTGCTGTCATCGGTCAAAGTGGTGTAGAAGCCATTTCCCGCATCATGGGTTTTTTGCTGGTGTGCATGGGCGTTCAATTCATTATTAACGGCGTGCTGGAAATTGCGACCGAATTTATGGCTACGCAGGCTGTTTAAAGCGTACAGGCAGTCAAAAAACATATTCATTCCAGTCTACAGTTTTTTCAGCATCCAAACATCGCACCCGCTGTGAACAACACCTTCCAGTGGGCGATCAAGATGCTGAAACCCGAATTTTTCATATAGGGATATTGCTGACGTCATGCCAGACAAAGTATCAAGGTAGCATTCCTTGTATCCCTTTTGGCTTGCATAAGCCAAACACCTGGCAACCAACTCCTTCCCAATTCCCAGGCCCCGAACCTCTTTTAAAAGAAAGAGCTTTCGCAGTTCGCACGTCTGATTGCTGCCACTGAAAGGGGCAACACCACAGCCACCCACAATGCTTCCGTCCATACTCGCCACCAAGTACAGGCTGCCATTTTGGTCGCCATAATGCGCACTCATTTCAACCACTTCCGCATCGGAGGGACCATACCCTTCACCGATGGCACCAAACTCTTCGCCAACCTTTTTTATTATGTTGCAAATATCGTGGTCGTGCCCTGCCTGGATTTCTAAAATTTCAACTGCCACCCACTTCCCTCCTTTTATATCTGGCAAATTTGACCTGCTTCCAACCGCTCCCCGTTCCCACGCTGGAGCATGGGAACTAGCCTAATTTGACTTACTTCTACCGCTGCTTGTTCCCACGCAGAGCATGGGAACAAACCTAACCTTACACTCGTTCCCATGCTTACACTCGTTCCCATGCTTACACTCGTTCCCATGCTTACACTCGTTCCCACGCTCTGCGTGGGAATGCATATCACGCTTCCAGCGTCCCGTTATCAATCACAAAACGATACTTGACATCACCCTTGAGCATACGCTCGTAGGCATCGTTAATCTGGTCTGCCCGAATCATTTCGATATCAGCAACAATGCCATGCTCGGCGCAAAAGTCTAGCATTTCCTGGGTTTCAGGAATCCCGCCAATCAGAGAGCCGGCAAGGCTTCGCCTTTTCATGATAAGACTGAACACATTGGGTGAAGGATGCGGTGTTGATGGTGCCCCCACCAATGTCATCGTGCCATCCCGCTTAAGCAATGCAAAGAAAGGATCCAGATCATGCGGGGCGGCAACGGTGTTAAGAATAAAGTCAAGACTCATGGCATGGGCTGCCATTTCATCGGGGTTACTGGAAACCACAACCTCATCCGCCCCCAGCTTTCTGGCTTCGGCACGCTTGGACTCTGAGGTTGTGAACGCCACAACATGGGCGCCCATGGCATGGGCCAGCTTAATGCCCATATGCCCCAACCCGCCAATACCAACCACACCCACTTTCTGGCCTGGCCCCACTTTCCAGTGACGCAATGGAGAATAGGTGGTAATGCCTGCGCACAGCAAGGGTGCTACGGCAGCCAACTGGCTTTCCGGGTGACGGATGCGCAGCACATACCGCTCATGCACCACAATTTGCTGGGCATAACCACCCAAGGTGTGCCCCGGCGCATCGGGCGTGGGACTGTTATACGTGCCCACCATATGATCACAGAAGTTTTCCAGCCCCTCGTTGCAATCCGGGCAATGCTGACAACTGTCAACAATACAGCCAACCCCCACCAGATCGCCTTTCTGAAAGCCGGACACCTTTTCCCCCACTGCCAATACCCGGCCAACAATTTCATGACCCGGTACGCAGGGATACAAGGTACCTGCCCACTCGGAACGAACCTGGTGAATATCGGAATGGCATACGCCACAAAAAGCAATATCAATCTGTACATCGTGCACCCCCAGCTGGCGCCGGGTGATTTCCATGGACTCAAGAGGCAGATCGCCCGCCCGGGCGCCATACGCTTTTACTTTCATTGCAATACTCCTTGTTAGTGTCATAACACGACTGTTTTCGGATTATATAATCAGGCTTTTTCCAAAAACTCACCCCTGTAAATCATATGTTCAACATGCTAACGTCACAACCACTTTGACGTCCCAAGCGGAGAGGGTTACCGTTCCCACGCTGGAGCATGGGAACGAGCCTAGCATGGGAACCAGTCTGGTGACTCAGTGGTTTAGCGTTTATCCTGCTCTTGCAGCCACTGTTCCCTGCCATAGGCATACCCCGGAAACTCGTTTTCAAGCGTGGTTTGTCCCCGAAGCAGGCGGTTTGCCAGATCGATTACGTTTTCAAGTTCCGTTTCATTACGTACTTCCAGCGGTGCCACCAGATCTACCCCAGTCGCCCATGAAAGACATTCACGTTGCCAACGGGGTTTCACGGTAAAATCCATTCCCTCTTTTTGCAATCTCTGGTTGATCGTATCCAGCCTGTCATAATATTGCCGGGTTTCATCCGTGCCTGGAGGCACGGTATAGCTGATGATTTTTTTACGTGAGCGACCAACCGGTTTGTGGTTGGGGATGCCGTCATCAAAAAGTCGTCCATTGACCGGAGAATGACCGGCCTCCTGGCGGGCCTGCTCATCAAGCGCCTCAGCATAAACGAAGCGCGGATGCTGCCACCAGACCATCACGCGCCGGTCTCCCAGAATAAAGCCGGCGTCACTCCACCAGGACAAGTCATCCGGCTTTTTTTCATCATAGGAATGGATCACATATATGCCATTTTTCATCACCCATTTACAGCGACGGTGATAAGCCTTTTGCGCCTTACGCAGGCGTTCAAATCGTTCAAGTTTCATAATGGCGCCTTTGAAAACGGATGTTTTTCCCACCCTCCCAAAGCAAGTAATTATTCTCCATGGCCTGTTGGTAAGCCCAGGACGCAACACGGTGAGAGCGCCGGATATCCGTCAGGAACCCCTGACGGGACAACTCGGCCGTAATAAGTGAATCATGCTGGACATTACGTTCCTGCCATTGTTGCCGATAATTTTCTGCGGCCAGAAAATTGCTTTTTTGCGAATTGCACGTACTGTCCGCCAACACAAAGTTATGTCCGGTATCCGCTGGATATAACGACCAGGGTATGAAATGGTCCACCGCAACTTTTTTGTTCTTCAGTGACTGATTGCAGTAAAAACAGCGGCACTGTTGCAAATCCATTAAAAAATCGGCCACTTTACCCAGCTGGTTCCGGGTAGGTGCAAACAGGAACGCATTCAGGTCTGGCAGGCCATCCAATACGGGCAGGTTGTTTTTATTTTCCCGCACAAAATCCACCCAGCGCTTTTGGCACAACTCTTCGATCATTTCGCTAAACTGCCTTAAGCAATACATCACCTTGGGCAATAACTGCAAATGATGCCTCGATGCATCCAGATGATATAAAAACTCAATACTTTGGCCATTCAGGTTTTGCAAATACACCACTGGCATTCTTTTAACGGTGCCGGCAACCGCTTTTTTCAGCTTCAACCATTCAGCGGCATTTTGCCTGGCCGCAGCCAGGGTTTTAAATTTTTCCTGTGCCGCCAACACCAAATTCACAATACTGGCCTGTGGCCCCGTGCTTTGCTGCAGTACAAAAGGTGCCTGCTCATTAAACTGATAAGGTCTGGCCTGCCACCAGTACAAATCAATGAATTTTTCTGCAATATCAAGATAATCCAATGTCAGACATTCACCGGTATCCACTCCCTGCTCAATGGCCAGTCTGGACAAACTGATCAGCAAAGCAAATTTATAAGTGGATGTAAAACTTCCCGATTGCAATATTGTCTGGATCTGCTTCAGAAATCTTAACTGCTCTTGTGGCGTGGGAATCGAAATATCTTCAAGCATGAAATATCCATTACTGGTCAACAGTATCCAATCATCGCTCAACGTCACACGGAGGTTGAAATTAAGAAAAAGACTCATGTTGATTTTAAGGACTTTTGTAACTATTGTGGAAAATACCTACGCATCACCCATCATCAAGCACAAACCTGAGCTGAATAAAATAAAAAACCATTGAAACCCTACTGTCAAAGTGGTATTATTTTTTCAATAAAAATAACAAGTTGCATCAATAAGCAAGTAAATTTCCAGTGGTAGTTCAGTGGTTCAACACAACATTCGGATGTACATACATCAGGAGGGTTTACCATGAGTCGCAGGAAGCTTAAAGAGCAGGTTTTTATAACAGGAGTGGGTTGCTCGCGGTTTGGAGACCTGCTCAGCACACCGGAGTTAAAAGGAACAAGTATCCAGGAACTGACAGCAAGGGCAGTTAAAGAAGCACTGGATGATGCAGGTATTTCAGGTCAGGATGTCGATGCCGTCTTTGCCGGCAATGCAATGGTTCACAGCTCGCAGGTGCCGGGCACCTATTCCCAGTTATCAAAGTGGACAGGCACCCAGTTCAAGACCGGGGTGCATTTTGAAGCGCAATGCTCAACCACCAATGTAGGCGCTGCCATGGCTGCCATGGCCATTGCATCGGGCGCCTACGATACGGTTCTTGTTTACGGGTTTGAAACAACCCGGACTAAAGTCAAAGACTTCAGCCCCTACGAGCGTGAACCAATATCACACCAGCAAACCTGGTTATGGACTGATATGGCCGTCAACCAGGCATATAGCGTGCCGCAAGGTTACGATATTTTCTCGGTCTATAACGGTCTGGTCGCCTTGGGCTATTGCCGGAAATACGGTCTATCAATCGAAGACTTTGAAAGAGGCATGTTCGAATTGTGCAGAACGCGCAGACTGCATGGTTCGATGAATCCAAAGGCAAATATCCAGGAAACCCTGGAAGATCGCGCTACGCGCAAGGGTTTTTCTGACCCGTACGATCTCTGGCTCTCGGACGAACACAACCCCCGGGTTGCCTGGCCCTCCAGGTTGCTCAGCCTTGTCACCACGGCAGATGGTGCATCGGCCATGGTCCTGACCCGTGCCAGTCTTGCCAAAAACAATCGTTCCAAACCGGTCGAATTAAAGGGTTTTGGCATCAGCTACAGTGATCTGCCCTGGTACGGTGAAGACCCCACCTATTGGGAATTTGACAGGCGTGCCACAGACCAGGCCATGGAGATGTCAGGCATCACCGCCAAAGACATCGATTACCTGCACACCCATGACTGTTCGCATATTTCAAGTATTTGCACCGCTGAAACCATAGGCTATCTTGAGCCGGGCAAAGGACTTGAGGCAGCCCGTGAGGGACGGCTAAGGTTTGATGGGGACCGACCGATGTCAACCCACGGAGGACGCCATGCGTTCGGCCATGCCTGGGGTGCCAGTGCCGGCTCGGATACCTATGAAGCCGTCCTGCAAATGAGGGGCCTCGCCGGTGCAAGGCAACTGCGCAAGCCTCCGGAAATATCACTTATCCATACTCACGGTTACGCCATGATCGGCACGGTTATGGTTTTGGGAGGAGTTTAATATGAACGACATTATTGAACAGCCAAACCTGATTCGCTGGTACTACGAGGGCCTGAAGCAGGGTGTTTTTTGGGCGATGAAATGCAAAAAATGCAAAAACGTCACGTTTCCCCCAACCGGGTGCTGTGAGCATTGCGGCAGTTGGGAAGTAGAAGGCATAACACTAAGCGGTGATGCCACCCTGCTTTATGCAACGCACAATATCGCGCCAGCCTGCCACCCCCGGTTTGAAAAGATTGCGCCCTATGTATATGGTCATTTGCAACTTAAGGAAGGGCCTATTGTCCAAGCGGTCATACTGGGCGTGGAACCCACCCCCGAGGCCTTGCACGACCTCTTCAATCGAGGGCCGGTTCCTGCCAAGGCGGAAACCATTGAAATGGAAGACCTGCCCATTCTTGGCTTTCGTGTAACGCTTTAAAGGAGCGCTGACACAGTCCATGCTCTTTGAATTGACCCTGGCTCCTGTGTCATGGCTTCTGCACCAGTGATAAAGCCTATTGTGCCCCTGACTGATCCACGAAAATCAGGTCTTGTGTTTTGAAACCCCGACTTTCCATTTTCGCCAGCAGTTCTTTTTTAAGCGTTTCATCAATGGTTGGGGTTCTGGACAACAGCCACAAAAAATCTCTATTGTGGCTGGTTATCAATGAGTATTCGTAATTCTTGCCCAGATCAAAAATCACGTAAGCGCCGTAAAAAGGGCCGAAGAAAGAAACCTTCAGGTAGCCCTGATTGCTGTCTTCCACAAAATAGGCCTTGCCTTCAGCGTCTTCCCATTTATTTTTAGCCGTATTAAAGCCACGGTTAAGCACCTTGATGCCACCATCCTCACGAAGCGTGTATTCTGCGCTTACCTGCTGCAGTCCGCGTTCGAAAGAGTGGTCCAGCCGTGCAATTTCATACCATTTGCCCAGATAGCGCCGGGAGTCAAAATTCTGAACGGGTTCTATCCCTTTGGGAATGCCTGTACAACCTGTTAAAAATACAAACAAAAACATTAAAACATAGCGCATTTAACCAAACTCCCGGATTAATGAGTTACCACCTACTTGATTCCTTGCAGGAAAACGGGTTTAAACAATAGAACTGTACGCAAATACCGCCCAGATGGCTTCCTCAACAATGGCAAAAGCGGCAAAACCTTTATGAAACCGCAGTTGCCGGGTACGCATGGCAATGCCACACAGCACCACAAAAACACTGATGTGCATTATATAGGGCAACCCCAGATACGCCAGGTAATCTTTCCCTTTCAGCGTGGTGTCCAGCAAATCCGTCACGTTCAGCGCAATCAGCAACCCAAAAAACCAGGCCCGTCTGGAAAGGAAGTAGTCATCCATCCTGTTGATATGATCTATTTTGTCGGGGTAAAGAATGGTACAGGTAAAAAAGTAAAGCGAGGCATAGAAAAGGATGAACAGATATAGTTCAAAACTCCATACCACCGTGTTGGCCAATCTGATTTGAAACCACCAGAAATTGACCATGTCCAGCAAAAGAAAAAAAGTCCAGCCAATATGAACAAAAAACACATGATTTTTATTGGGTTGCTGAACAAAACGGCTTAAGCCGTTTAGCAAACGGGTCATGCACAAGCCGGTAATTATCCCAACAATGATACGGACATGCGTGAACGTATCGGCTTTCAAGGGGGAAGACAGGTCGATCATCCAGGGCTCCAGGCTAAGATTGGTTTATGCCTTACCGAACCCATACATTACGGGATGACGACCAGTTGAGCAAGTGATAAATTGGGCTTAAATATCCAGACTCAGGTATTTGATCTCGATATATTCCTCGATGCCGTATTTGGACCCTTCGCGTCCCAGGCCCGATGCTTTCACGCCACCAAAGGGTGCCACTTCAGTTGAAATGGCTCCCGAGTTAATACCCACCATGCCATACTCCAGGGCTTCGGCCACCCTGAAAACACGGCTGATATCCCGTGTATAAAAATAGGCCGCCAAACCATATTCGGTGTCATTGGCATAGGCAATGGCTTCTTCTTCATGATGAAAACGGAAGACAGGAGCCAGGGGACCAAACGTTTCCTCCTTGGCCGCTATCGCATTAACGGGCACATCAACCATGACGGTAGGCTCAAAGAAAGTACCACCCAGCGCATGGGGTTTGCCACCCGTCACGATGCGGGCGCCCTTTTCAAGGGCGTCCTCGATGTGTGACTTGACCTTGGCCAGTGCATTCTGATCAATCAGGGGCCCCATGGTGGTTTCCGGCTCCATCCCGTTGCCAACCCTGAAGTTTTCTACCGCCGCAACCAGTTTCTGAACAAAGGCGTCGTAAACCTTGTCATGAACATACAGGCGATTTGCGCAGACGCAGGTTTGTCCGTTGTTGCGGAACTTGGAAATGATTGCTCCCTGAACGGCTGCGTCCAGATCGGCATCTTCAAACACAATAAACGGAGCGTTACCGCCCAGCTCCAGGGATACCTTCTTGAGATCGTGCGCACACTGGGCCATTAACAGGCGCCCCACCTGGGTGGAGCCGGTAAAAGACAATTTGCGTACCAGTGGATTGCCGGTTAATTCAGTGCCAATGGCAATGGCATCACCCGTTACCACGTTGAACACACCCTTGGGGATGCCCGCACGCACCGCCAGCTCGGCCAGGGCCAGTGCGGAATATGGTGTTTGGGGTGCTGGCTTCAGGACCATGGTGCACCCAGCCGCCAAGGCAGGTGCCGCTTTGCGGGTAATCATTGAAGAGGGGAAATTCCAGGGAGTAATGGCTGCCGTGACACCCACCGGCTGTTTAACCACAATCACGCGCTTGTTGGCCTGTGGCCCGGGAATCACATCACCATAAACCCGTTTGGCCTCTTCGGCAAACCATTCCACAAACGAAGCGGCATACAGGATTTCTCCTTTGGCTTCAGCCAGGGGCTTGCCCTGCTCCAGCGTCATCAAACGGGCCAACTCATCCTGATGCTCAAGCATCAGTTCAAACCATTTACGCAATAGTTGTGAGCGCTCCCTGGCAGTTTTTGCACGCCAGGCCGGCAAGGCATTATTGGCCGCTTCAATGGCCTTCCTGGTTTCTGCCGCCCCCATAATTGGAACCGTACCCAACAACTCACCAGTAGCCGGGTTCAGGATGGTTTGCACCTGTCCTGAGTCGGCATCCAGCCATTGGCCATTAATGTAAGCCTGCTGATGAAATAAACCTGTATTTTGCATAATAGAAACCTTGAATCGACTGGTAAAACCGAAAACGGACTATTCAGATAATAATTCAGTTTTCAATCAGATGCACCATTGTTATGTTCGTTTTTCTTGAACTCGTAAAGATCCTGATGTTCAAGTTCACCCAGCAATTTATTGATTTTTTCAAGAAACTGGACATTTTTCAGTAACTCTTTTTCTTCGAAATGACCAACCAGATAATCCTGCACGGCCTGACTCAAATGATTGCAATCCACCGCCAGTTCATGTCCCTCCTTGGTCAGTTCAACCATTACCGAACGATTGTCTTTTTCAGAGCGCTTGCGCTTGATCAGTTTACGTTTGTTCAGCACCTGCAATTGCGTTGAAATGGTGGATTGCGGCAGGCCAAGCCGGCTAACCAGATCACCCGTTTTCATTTCCCCGTTATCCATCAGGAGAACCAGCATTCTGGCTGAATAATGGTTAAGTCCCAAATGACGGAAATGCCGGTTGCCGATCTGCAGAAAACGGGCACCAATCAAATGGAAAAGATACGATAGCCTTGAATCCAGCCTGTCTGATGATTTATTGTTTGTAATATCCATTATCGTCCCAATGAAGGTATTCATGGCATTCTGGCAAACACCAGACGCTGGTGCGGGCCATATGTATCATGCAGCATTAAGTTGCCAATCGTGTAGCGTCCAACCGTGTTGGCATGCAAGGTATTGTGATGATAGGCCTCAAGATAACCGTCCCAGGCCACTTTCCAGCCGGGGCCATCCAGCCAGCGCTGCTCGTAAATATGCCAATTGTTCAACTGCAATCCATCCAGCTGCTCTTTAAAATCTTGCAGCCACTCATCAATGTCAAAAACCATTGTCTGCGGTTGCGCTACGAATGGCCTGCAAGGGCGTCATGCCAAAATGATTGACAAAAACCTCCATTTCACGATGATGCCAATCTCCGTAAGGCACAGCGGTAAAGCCGCTTTCACTGCCACAAATCAAAGGAATACCGGCGGCAATCAGGCGTTTCATTGGCTCGACCGATTTCTGGATCTCATTCTTGAACAAGTCGATCAGGGCCTGGCTGGTACCAATTTGCTCACCAAAATCCGCGATATTGGCCTGAAATGTTAACGATGGGCAAACCGGTATGCGTTTATCAATAACCATCTGAATGGCTTCTTCATCCATGCCTGTCGCATGAAACAGCATGTCGAAATCAGCCTTGACTGCACGTTTAACCGCTTCTGCACCCCGGCAATGCCCCATCACCGGGACACCCATGTCATGCGCAACCTCACACACCAAATCCAGTTCCTTCTGGCTCCAGCTGCAACGCTCACCCAGGTGGGCATAATGTGGAACCACGCCTGAAACATGTACCTTGATCCAGTCCACACCCTCTTTTATCTGGCGACGCACTTCCTTGATAATTTCATTTTCCCCATGCACTACACGGTAATAACCGGTCACGCCTTCATCGGCAATTAAATGACCGGCGGTTCCACCCACACCCGTGATTAAGGCATAAGCACCGCAGGCCATACGCGGACCTTCCACGTAACCGGCATTGATGGCATCACGAAGATCAAGCGAGTTGGCAAATACCGAATCGGGATCAAGAATTGAAGTCACCCCGGCACGCAGTACTTTTTTGGCGTTATACGAGGCAACCAATGCCGACAGTGCATTGCGCCGTTTGGTATTTATACCTAGCTATAAAAATATGTTTTTTTTCAACCCGTTAATTCATGGTAATCTGTCAAAAACATACCTGCCCCCATTCCTCCACAACTTGTTAATACCGTGTTTCCAAACCCATTCCACGATCCAAGGAGTGAACAATGAGCGATACACCCGAACGTTACGGCAGTTTGTCCCGATGGTTTCACTGGGGAATGGCCATATTGATTGTCTGGCAATTCCTGAAAATAGGCGACCTTATTAATGAGGGCGAACACTGGATAGGCCAAACCCTGGTGCCATGGCATATTTCCATCGGTTTTCTGATCCTCATTTTGGGGATTGTGCGTGTGTACTGGGCAATCAAACAGTCTGCACATCGCCCGAAATTAAGCGGCCCACTGGCACCACTGGCCAGAATCGGTCATTTCCTGCTGTATCTTGTCATGCTGCTGCTACCGGTTCTGGGCATTTTCTATATGGTTGGCAAAGGTTACGGACTTAAGGTTTTTGGCATGCAATTGATCGCAAGAAGCGAAACGGGCATCGCCTGGATGGCCTCTGTGGGCAGCCTGCACGCTCCCGTGGCCGTGCTGTTTCTTTTACTGGTGATTGGTCATATTGGTGCGACGTTTTACCATCATTTTATTTTACGTGACGATACGCTTAAACGCATGACGCGTTAAAACAAAAAAAGATCCCCAGCCTGCTGGTATCAAATCCAGCAGGCTGGGGATCATTCATGACTGCTTATGCTTATGTGTGACGAAATTTAGCCTTTGTGCCCTTTCGGGCATCTGCCTGCCCTAACATTACCCAAGCAGTTTTGGCAGCCACAGCGAGATGGCGGGGATATACGTCACAAACACCAGGAAACCCAGCAGTAAAATCAGCCATGGTGAGGCGGCTTTTATCACTTGGCCAATTGTCATTTTTGTAATGCCTGCCGTCACAAACAGATTCAAGCCAATAGGCGGTGTTACCAGACCAATCTCCAGGTTAACCACCATGATAATGCCCAGGTGAACCGGATCTATCCCCAACTCCATGGCAATCGGAAACAGGATGGGTGCCATGATCAAAATGATACCGGTGGGTTCCATGAACATGCCGGCTATCAACAACAGGATATTGACGACGATCAGAAACTGCCAGGCAGCCATGTCCCAGGCAATGATCTGTTCGGCAATCATTTGTGGAATACGTTCAGTCGTTAGCACGTGTGCAAACAGCAGTGCGTTAACGATAATGAACATCAGCATGACCGTTACCTTGGAGGCATCCAGCAAAACCCCGGGTACTTGCTTTAACCCAATATCACGATAAATGAAAACGGCCACAACGAAAGCATACACCGCCGATACAGCCGCGGCTTCGGTAGGTGTGAAAACCCCTCCATAGATACCGCCCAGGATAATGAATACCAGGGCCAGGCCCCAAATAGAATCACGACCAGCTGTTAGTAATTCTTTGGCTGACGCACGCGGTTGCAGGGGAAATTTCTTGATACGGGCAATGATATAAATGGCGACCATGAGCAACACACCCAAAGCGATGCCCGGTATGACACCTGCCATGAACAATGCCCCTACCGAGGTTTCGGTGGCCGCACCATAAACCACCATCACAATAGACGGCGGAATCAGGATACCCAGTGTACCCGCATTACAAACCACCCCAGCGGCAAAGGGCTGTGAATACCCCGCGCGAACCATACCGGCAATAACAATAGAACCCACGGCAACCACCGTTGCCGGAGAAGAGCCGGAAACCGCGGCAAACAGGCAGCAGGCCAGGACCGAGGCAATCGCCAGGCCACCATGCAAGTGTCCCACCGAAGCATTGGCAAAGCGGATCATTCGACGGGCCACGCCCCCGGTTGTCATGAAGGCGCCTGCCAGCACGAAAAACGGAATGGCCATCAGGGTAAAATGTTCGGATGTCTCATACATTTTAAGAGACAGCGAAGCCAGCGAGTCTGTACCAAAAAACAGGATGGTAAGAATGGAAGACAGCCCAAGGGCCACCGCGACAGGCGTGCCCATGAACATGAACACGAACAGCATGACAAAAAGTGCGATAGTGGTCATTTGCGCTCCTGCTGGTTAACGGAATGGTCATCATCATTGAGATGTTTAAGCGCGTCTTCAGCCTCATCACCCAGCAACTGGCTACGGTGTCCACGCAGCATATGAAACAGTACTTCGGCAAAGCGGATGAAGAGCATGGCAAACCCGATGGGAAGCACAAGCCGGGGCACCCATTGAGGAATGGGGATATCCTGCGCAAGAATGCCGATCATATACATTTTGTCCACATAGACCCAGGCGCCGTAAAAAACAATAACGGTATAAGCAAGACAAAGTAGGCAGGCAATAATCCCCACCACATGGGCAGTTTTTTTAGGCAGGATTTTGATCAAGGCATCCACCCCGATATGGGCATTCACCCGCACCCCATAGGCAAGGCCCAAAAAGATTAACCCGGCAAACAGGAAAATGGACAACTCAAGCGCCCAGACGAAACTGTAATTGAATATGTACCGCGCAATGACCTGAGCAAAAGTCACCAGTGTCATTGCAGCCAGCAAAAAAGCAATCAACCCTTCTTCAAGTCGATGAAACCAGCGGACATTCATGGTTGTACTCCATGTTTTTAGAAAAAAGAAAAGGGCCTTTGCGTCGGTATCCCTTCAATGCAAAATAAATGGCTGATTACAAACGTCTCTATTAAACACAACAACCCGTCCATAACCAGCCAACATTTTTTATTGGTTGGCTTCCTGGGCCGCCTTGATCAGATCTGCGCCAATATCACCCTCAAACTTTTTCCAGACCGGTTCCATCGTTTTACGCCAGGCTTCCACATCTTCCTTGGACAATTGAACAACCTTGGCTTTGTTGTCGGCGATAATATTCTGCTTGTCCTGTTCATTCAGCTTGGCAGCCTCTTCGTTGGCAAACTTGGTGGCTTCATCCATGGCTTGTTGCAGGCCCTCACGAACATCAGCAGGCAATCCATCCCACCACTTGGCGTTGGTCACCACCATGTAGTCAATCACACCGTGGTTGGTTTCAGCAATGTTTTTTTGAACCTCATGGAATTTTTGTGAGTAAATATTGGACCAGGTGTTTTCCTGACCATCCACCACCCCGGTTTGCAAGGCCTGATATACCTCGCTGAAAGACAGTTTTTGCGGGTTGGCACCCAAAGCCCGAAACTGGGACTCAAGCACGTCAGATGCCTGGATACGGAATTTCAGGCCCTTGGCATCCTCGGGGCGCTGCAATGTGTCTTTGTTGGTGGATAGTTGTTTCATGCCATTATGCCAATAAGCCAGGCCCTGCAACCCACGGTTACGCATGGAGTTCAGCAGCTCTTTACCCTTGTCACTTTGCTGAAAGCGATCCACGGCTTCCATGTCGTCAAACAGGAATGGCAGATCAAACAGCTGCACTTTTTTGGTGTAACGATCAAACTTGGACAGTGACGGTGCAATTATCTGCACGTCACCCAGCAACAGGGCCTCCAGTTCTTTGCCATCCCCAAACAACTGTGAGCTGGGGAAAACCTGAACCTCAACCTTGCCAGGCAACAGCTTTTCAGCCACCTCTTTGAATTTGAGGGCCCCCTGCCCCTTGGGAGTTTTGTCGGCAACCACGTGACTGAACTTGACAACGATAGGCTTATCGGACGCTAGGGCACTGCCGGAAAAAGCCAGTGCACAGCTCATACCCACTGCACTCAGGATGCGCATAGCAGTAATTTTCATGGGAATAGTCTCCGTATTATTAACATTAAATATTTTCCGTGCACCGAGAACTGTTTATATCAAATACACGAATTAATAACCCGCTTTCAGTGTAACAACCTGGAGCAAAAAAATTACCTAGGACTTACCATAAATGGAGCTGCTTAATCCCTATGCACGGCCAACCAAATCGTGGCCTCATCCTTGGCTGTAAAGACAACCCGATGCCGGCATCCGGCAGGCAACCAACAATGGTCTCCCTTTTGCAAAACAACCAGATCTTCCTTTCCTTCAACCTGTAACGCAGCCCTGCCTTGCAAAACCATCACCCACTCATCCCAATCCTGTTCATACCAGAATCCGGGTGGACTGCCCTGCCCGTGTGACACAATGCGCTCAATACGCAGTCCGGGCACGGCCAGCAGGTCGTCAAAAGACTCCTGTCCCGTAACCATGGGCAACTGTTCGAACAGATTCTTCAGCATCATGTTTTCCGTAAAAGCTGCCAATTTGTGCAAGCCTGACCTCAGACCTGTGTGGGCAGGGCTTGCATCATTTGAGCAGGTTTTTCTATACCATTTTTCGTAAAGTAAGAATTTGTTCGCTGCGGCCAAAAGGACCATGGATGTCGTGCAGTACCGAGCTGGTCAAACCTATGCCATCTTCGCCATATTGTTGCACTGTTTCAAGGCCCAGCCATTGTCCGGTGGGGTATCGGTACATATGAATTTGCAGGTCCAGGTTGGGAAAAGCCCAGGCAAATTCACCATCCTGTCTGGGTACAATGCCGTTGGCGGTATCCACCATGCCAATTAAATGCGCAAAGGGGGTGGTTGGCTGGCCTTCAACCATAGCCAGATCATTGTTTAACCACACAATACCCTTGCCAGTACGGTTGTTTTCATCGGCTCTGGTTTCAAGGCTGTGAATATAGCCGCCTGGCCAGCGCCGCAGGCCGGTCCAAAGCGGGTAGGTTTCCGGGTGAAGGATTGCCTGATCTTCAAGTCCGCCGATGTGTTTGCTGTCTTGCGTTGCCATGCGCCAGGCCCGGGCAACAATACAGGTTTTGCCATTGGCCTGCATGTCGGATTCAAGCAGCTCGATGGTTTTTCCGGCACGGATAATGCGGGTGGTAATGCTGAATTCGCCAAAATGGATCAAACCGAAAATATCAAAACTGATGCGGCCTATCCGCATGTCTGCACGTGGTGCAAACTGTTCAAGTTCCACGGCCATGACACCGCTGGCCGGTGCCATATGTTGTTCATGCGGGTTCCAGGCGCCCTGGGCGTGGATGGTTGAGCAATATTGGGTGGTTACCGATCCGTCCGGGTTAACGGTTCTTTCCAGAAATTGATAATAAGCAGGCATGGGTTTCCTCTTGATGCATGTCTCCTGGCCAAAGCAGCAATGTCTGGCAGGGTGTTTTTGTTTTATACCGGTTTTTAGTCCGGTTTAGGTGTCATGTTGTGCAAGTATGGTACTAAAAAAGCGTGCTGAATATCAATTAGGTGACAAGAGCCGTTTTTTAGCTTGAAGTATATTGTTTGCAACTTGTCATTTGTTAAGCGCAAAGGCGCAATAATGTTTGCAATGGCCATTGTTAACTTTGTTTGCCGCCCGTATTCACAATAATAAGTCCACTCAGGGCCAGCACCGAGCCCACCAGGAAAGTGGGTTCCAGCGGTTCATCCAGCAGCAGTATGCCCAGCAGTACGCCAAATAGGGGCGTCATGAATGACAGCACACCCAGGCGACCCGTCAGGTATTTGCGCATCAGCCATATCCAGGTGAAATAACTGGCGCAGGAAATGACCAGTGTCTGGAAACCCATGCTGGCCCAAACCAGTGGCGTGCTGTTGAATGTTATTTGATGGGTAAAAAATGCCACCGGCATCAGGAAGATGAATCCGCCGAATAACTGGTAGAACAGGGTTTGGTTGGGTGGCGCTTCGCTTAGACGGCTGACTCGTACCGCCACGGTTGTCATGCCCCAGGCAAAACCACCACATAAACCCAGCAAGTCGCCCAGTAATTGGTTGGGGATGGCGTCGTTTTGGGCTTGAGGGGTGAGCAAAAAGGTAATCAGCAAGCCCGTGAAAGCCAGTGCCATGCCAAACCATTGGCGTGGATTCAGACGCTCTTCAGGTAAGCGCAGATGGAGTCCGATAGCGGCAAACAAGGGGGCCGTATACATGAAAACAACCATGTGTGAGGCTGAGGTCCAACGTAATCCTTCGGCAACCAGCATGAATTCGGTCGCGAACAGAAAACCAACCACCAGCCCGGAGCGAAAGGCCACGCCTTGAACCCATTGGTCGCGTGAAAACAGGCGGGTAAAGAGTAAAACCAGCACGGCAGCAACGCCGGAGCGGATGGAAACTTGCAATAGGGGAGGGATATCTGCGGCAACGGCTTTGATGGCGACTTGTTGAAGCCCCCATATCAGGCAAAGCAACACCATAATTGCGCTGGCCTTGCCATCTACTGCTTTCCTCATTTTATTGCATGCTCCGTGCAAGATCTTTTAATATTTGCGTGTATTTTCGTTAACAGCGTATCCTACTTATGCCTTTTTTTGTAGAGATACCCCCAACTTAGGCCAACGATGGCTGCAGTCAGGGAAGCCAATAATACACCCAGCTTTGCGGCCCCAAGCAGATTGGGATCTGCCAAGCCAAGCGTGGCAATAAAAATCGACATGGTAAAACCAATTCCTGCCAACAACCCAACCAGACTGATACCACCCCAGCTCAATCCGGGGGGGAGCACACACCATCCCAAACGGACGACCAGCCAACTGGCGGCAATTACGCCAAACGGCTTGCCAATTACCAATGCCAGCAAGATGCCCAGTAACACCGATTGTGAACCCCCCATTGCCAAATCCACCCCATCCAGGGTAACCCCTGCATTAGCCAGCGCAAACAATGGCATAACCCCATAAGCCACCCACGGATGCAGGGCAATTTGAATGCGAGTTACCGGTGCTATCAGTTCACGCTGGGCACGTTTAAGCTGCTTCACAGGTTCAGCCAGGTAATTGGGTGAAGCATCTTGCTTATTGAGATGAGAAAACGTATTAATGGCCTCTGACGCCAGCATTAAAGGCGGCTCTTTCATGCGACCGGGCAATACTGGTGTCATCAGACCCAGCACAACACCCGCCAGGGTTGGATGCGCCCCCGTTTGCAACAAACCTATCCATAAGACAGCACCAGGCAACACATAAGCATAAGCCGAAGTGGTGCCAATCATCTGCAACCCAAGTACCATTATGATTCCCAGTGCCGCAATCAGCAAGCCACTGTAATCCAGGCCGCCAGAATAAAACACGGCAATAATCAGCACAGCCACAATATCATCAATAATAGCCAAGGCCAGCAAAAACACCCGGACATTGCCGGGAATGGATCGCCCCAGCAAAGCCAGTACGCCCACCGCAAAGGCAATATCCGTGGCGGTAGGCACCGCCCATCCGGCACTATTGGGGGGAGCGCTATTAAAGACAAGATATATCAGGGCCGGTGCAACGACACCTCCCATGGCGGCAGCAAGTGGCAATGCCGCAAGCCTGAAATTGGATAAGGCCCCTTCATGAATTTCCCGGCGGATCTCCATCCCGACCACGAGAAAAAAAACAGTCATGAGCGCATCGTTAATCCAAAAGTGCAACGATTGCGAAAATACATAAGTGCCAATACCAATGGAAAATGGCGTGTGCCAAAGATCGTGATAACTTGCCGAAAAAGAGGAATTGGCCCAGATCAATGCAATGGCTGCTGCCACCAGCAAAACGATACCGCTGACCGCTTCAATATGAAGAAAACGGTCCAGTGTTGAAAAGGCGCGCTCAGCCAAAATTTGCGCACGTGGCAAAGGCTGCCGTGACGGGTGTTGGTTCATAAGTATGTACGCTCCGCGTGGCGGCCCGACCAACGCATTAACCTGTTTCACTGCAACACCGCAGTGCTAACACCCGCGAAAATTCTACCTGAAATAACGATTATGTACAAGCCAACAACAGGATTGAGCTAACACCCTGTTGATAAGCTGTTTGCTTATTCCCATGCAACCAGAAAAAAAATTAACACCCGAGAATTTATTTATTCGCCCCTGCGACAAAAAAGAGATTAATCTGATCAATGATAAAATTAACTCCCTTATCCAAAAGCACAAAAGCAAAATACCACTTATGTTTCCCAAAAAACTTTCTGAAGGCTATGCCTCCTTCCTGCATGGCAAACTTGAGCGTGAACATGCCCGCTATAAAAAACTTGAAGAAGAAGGGCAACATCCCGAGATCATGATTATCGGTTGTGGAGACTCAAGGGTTGCGCCAGAAACCATCTTTGACGCCGGCCCTGGTGAAATATTTGTTATTCGCAATATTGCCAACCTGATCCCTCCCTGTGAGTCAGATGTTGAGTCTTCTTTCCATGGCACCAGTGCCGCTGTCGAGTTCGCGGTTAATGCCCTGAAGGTTAAACACATTGTTGTCCTGGGGCATGCCAGTTGCGGGGGCATTGCGGCCTATGCCAACAAGGCAGCACCGCTGTCCCAGCGGGATTTCATTGGAAAATGGATGTCTCAGATTGCACCGGTAGCTGACAAACTGGGTCCCCCACAAGGAGACCGGCAAAACTGGATACGCCAGCTTGAATGGGCGGTGGTGGAGTACAGCCTGGACAACCTCATGACATTCCCGGCCGTACGCGAACGGGTGGAATCGGGCGAGCTGACCCTGCATGGCGCTTATTTTGGTATTGCCACAGGCTTGTTGTTTGTGCGCGATCCGATCACAGGTGAATTCAATGCCTGTACCGAGTAATATCTTAAGTTATACATAAACACTCACGTCCCACCCATAATTGAATCACAAATATACATAATGTATACTTTGTAACTGATTTGATCTTGCAAAATTATGGGGAAAACAATGAGTTTTGGCAAAAAAGCATCCATTACGCTTTTATCAACAACATTAATATTCGGTGGATGCGCCACTGACGGGCAAGGAGGATGGGGCTCCAAGCAAACTGCAGGAACTGCTATAGGCACCATTCTTGGGGCAATTGTAGGTTCCCAGATTGGCGGTGGCAGTGGCAAAGCCGTTGCCGCTATTGTTGGTGCCCTGGCCGGTGGTTTATTGGGTAATATGATCGGCTCCAGCCTGGATGAAAAAGACCGGCTGGCACTGGCGGCAAGCACTCAAAAAGCACTGGAATCCGGCAAAAAAACCAACTGGAAATCAGAGCACAGCGGTGCATCAGCCGTTATTACGCCTGTCAGCAGCAAAACCGTTACACAATCCACAAAAATAAAGCGTTCCCAAAAAATCGCCCAGGTCGATAACCTGCAAATCATTAACCAACCCTATCAGGCAAAGAAATCAGCCATTTTACGCGCCGCTCCTAATGAGACGGGTAAAAAAATTGGTGGATTCAAGGCAGGCCAAACCTTCACCGCATTGGGTAAAACCAACAATAACTGGATTGCCGTTGGCCGCAAAGGCGTTACCGTTGGTTATGTATACGCCCCTTTGGTTGGTGCCGCCACCAAACACACAGACACGGCAACCGATCTGGACAAAATCACCGTGGCTTCTGCCCAGCAACAAGGCTTTGACCTGGACGCGATCGAACCCGCTAAAACGGTTACCCAGCAAGTTAACGTAGAAACACAATGCCGTGAAATGAAATACAGTCTGAAATCCAGCGCCGGCCAAGAAGATAAAACCTTCCAGGCTTGCCAGGACACCAATGGCACATGGCAAATTGGCTAAGCCAGACGTTTAAACGCATACAAACCGGAGCAATTTGTGAAGATCAACAAAATAGGGTTGGCGCTTTCCTGCGCCTTCATGATGGCGGGCGGCAGTGCCCATGCCGAAGAATACCGTTTGGCCTTTTCCAAAGGCGAACAGATTGAAATCATCATCAATAATGCCAATCAAGACAGCTGGTGCAGTGCCAAGCTGAAACTGGAGGCACGCTATCAGGCCACCCCCAACCCCGAGGGACTGGCCAGGCTTATGCCCAAAATCGGCCAGCTCATGAAAACCCAGTGCCCACAGGCAACGCAGCTTAGCTGGATCAGTACCAGCCATGGCAAACAGCTTGCTTCCGGCAACAGCTCGGCCGCGACTGGCTGGGTCCTGAACATTGACCCTGAAGCGGCAGAAGAACAGCAAAAAACAAATGACATAGCCGCCGCCCCAGCAAGTGAAACACCCCTTGCGAGCGCTGAAAAACCAACTGAAGCCGAAAGCAACCAGGCTGGCAGCAAAGTTGCAAGCGCAGAGGCCACAGCCGAAAAACCGGCTCAAAACACAACCACCTCTTTCCTTGCGCAAATCCGGAAAACAGAAGAAAAGACAACCGAAAGCCCGATCGCCAATGTGACAGCCGCGCAAACAGAAGCACCTGCCAACGAGCCCAGGCTGCCCGTCACCCCCAAACTGGCTTTTGAAGTTAACGGCTGGAAACCCAATGCGAATACGCAAGAAGTCCTGAAAACAGCGAAACTGACCGAAGTCATAGACCAAAACGGTTGTAAACTGCTTGTATCTTTGGAAAACACATCTTTAAATCTTGAATACACCCAGTTCAAAACAGAGGGCCTGGACTGCCAGAACAACATCGCGCAAGGCCCCGGCAAAGCCAGTATTGTCCGTTCCGACGGCAATATCCTCAATCGGGCATCTGACTACTATTTTTCAAAAGGCCTTGCGCTTAACACAGAGCTGACGGATCTTGATTCTCTTAATATTGTTGCCGCCAACGAAAATGGACACCAGCTCTGGCTTTATCTAGGTGAAGATCCCGACGAAAAGACCTATTATTTATTAGGTTTAAAAAAAGGCTGGGGCTCCCCCTTCGGCCCCTGGTCTATTAGTGGCCTTGATATCATCACCGAGCAAAATGACATCTTCAGAAAACAAAACCATATTCTTGAACAAGTCAACAAAGCACTTAAGCAACATCCCTGGCTTCAGGACAAAGCCAACAACTTGAGTGTTTCCTTCTTCAGTGACTTCAAACGCGGTGTACTTGAAAACCAGCTACAAGGCAAACTGTATTCAACCAATCTTTACCGGCATTACGACTGGAAAAAGAAACAGCTTCCGCCATGGAGCCTCACTGCCATTCAAGGCAACAACTATCTTTTCCAAAGAGATGAAGCGACAAAACGTGAAGAAGCACGACTGGCCCAGGAAGCCATATGGAAAAAACAACAAGAAGAAAGACAACGCATTTATGAGCAACAGCGCCTGGCACGTCTAAAACAGCAAGAGCTGTATGCCATTGCCAACAAGGAAGAAAGAAACCTCCAGCAATTTAATGGTTTTGAAAAAGCCCTGCAAAACGGTGATAAAAATCTGCTGGCACAAAACCTGTCTGGCATTGAATTTACTCCTTTTGGCCGCAGCGACTATTACCACTTAATGCATGGCCGTTCCAAAGAAGTCAGCCTGCTGGTGCGCATTGACAAGGTCGACAACGATGCCGCACAGGCTATCTGGCCCTACCCGCTCAAACTGAACAGCCCCGTCCAGCTGGAAAAAGGCTGGTACTGGATTAACGGCAAGGCATCACTGGACAAGAACCAAACGGAAACAGCCAAACTACCTGTCATACAGGTTGTTATTGATAGTCCATCTCACCTGCTCAAATGCGAACAGGCGCTATGTAAAGACCTGGAAAACCCACTTGCCCTAACCCGTATAGCATCAAAAAATGCAAGTTGGGATATCGCACACGCGCAAAGTGTTATCAAGGAATATGAAGAGGCTAAAAAGGCCAGTTATTAAGCAAGCCACGCCCTCTTTTAATAAACAGACACATTTAACAGACAATAAAATGACAACGATTCTTAGCAAAAAACGACTGTCACTGATCGGAGCAGGTTTACTGATCCTGATAGCGGCAATATGGTTTCTGGGTAATATTTACGCGACCCGCACAGCCGAAGAAAAAATCTCGGAAACCCTGGGCAGCACACCACTGGCCAATGACATTCATTGGGAAAAATTAAGCGCCAATATTTTTGGTACTGTGACCATGGAAAACCTGGTCATTGGCAAAGGAAAATCAGCCCTGAATGTCCAGAAACTGCAATTGTCAGGTTTTGAAAACTCGGCATCCATCCTTCAGGGCAAACTGGTTTTAACCGGTGTCGCCGACACCAATGGACAAAGTCCCTTGCTGGAAAACGAATTGCTTCAGAATGCAGGCTATATCACAGCCGATCCCGTTAACATACGTTTGGATCTTAAAGCCCAGAAAAACAAAGGCTCGGCACAAATCAACTTGGCCCTTGACCAACACGAAGTCATTGAACTGAACAGTTCATTGTCCATTCAGCGCGCCCAACAATTAATGGCACTGCTCTCTTCAGGCCTGGAGGGTGGCAAAGAAGCATTCAACCCAATGATGATATTCAGCATTGGGGCAATGCTTGATCCTATAACCGTTAATAATACGGAAATCCACATTAAAGAGCAGGGATACATACAAAGGGTCAATGCCCTTGTTAACCGATATGACATTCCGCTAGTACCTTCGGAAAAAACACTGGATACTGAAAAATTTGCCAAAACACAGCAAAAAGACCGTTATGAGCAGGCCATGCAGCAATGTGCCCAACCCAATTCTAAAAACCGTTTTTTTGATAATCCGGTTGACAGCTGCAAGGCCATTGCCAAATTCATGTTCCAGGAAAACGGCTCGCTTAAACTGAAGCTGAAGTCCTTCCCTCTGAAAGAGCTGGATGAACTGGTACTGGATATGTGGTAAAACAAAAAAAGCCAGTTATTTAACTGGCTTTCAATTATTTCAGGCAAAACTTTTCAAGAAGCCTTAATTGTGGGCGGGTAAAGCCGGAACTTCACCAGTCAACTCTTTGCGCAAGTACGCATAATACAGGGGCCCAGCAAGGATACCGTACAGCCCGAACAGCGCTTCACTCATGAAGATCACAATCAGCAGCTCCCAGACTTTGATATGTGTGCGCTCACCAAGCACGGTCGCGCTGATGAAATACTCGCTTTTATGAACCAGCACCAGGAAGGTCAATGCCGCCAGTGCAGCCCCAGGACTAACAGTCAAAGACACAACGGTCAGCAAAGTATTACAGAAAATATTACCCGCGATGGGAATCAGGCTGGCCACAAAAGTAATAACGAGCAATGCAGTCTTGAACGGCAACTCGATACCAAACGGTGGCAGAATCGCAAAAAGATAAATAAACGTAGCAACCGTGTTGACAATTGCAATGAAAAACTGGGCCAGCACAATTGCCTTGAAGGTGTCCCCGAAATTTTTTGCCCTTTTTGTTATTTCTGATTCCAACGCTCCTTTTGGAGATTGCTTCAGGCCGCTTAAAAAGATCATGGGACCAATAATGAAGCCGACAATAATCTGCAAGAGTATGCCCAGGCTGTTCTTGCTGAAATGAGCCACCGCTCCCATCTGGCTCTTGATAAAATTTGCCATTGCCTCATTCAAATGTGAAAATTCAGGCAGGAATTGAGCCACACTCTCAGGAAGTTCAACATATTTCGTAATAATAAAGTTTTCAAGGCTATGTGACAGGCCCTGTAACTCACGATGCAAGGCGGGAATGGAATCTTGCGCCAGTTTAAAGAAAATAAACCCCGCAACCCAGGGAATGAGCGCCACAAGGAATGCAATGGGCTTTGCTACGTATTTGTTGTCTTTTAATTTAAGCAAAGATTGGATGCCATTACTTGCGACATACGAAAAAGCTATGGCCAGTAACCCTGGCAGCATACCTACAAACAGCACAGTGAGCAGCAAAGAACCAGCTAGAACAAGACTAAGGGTACGACGAAGGGAAGCAGGATTCAGATGCAAGATGACTCTCTAATAGAAAAACCTCTACAGAGGCGGAAAACAAGGTTTTCACCTACCCCGTAAGTATATATTGAAGAGGGATTGGCGTGTTAATTACGGTCAGAGAGAACGGGAGGATAAGTAAAATGCCAGGAAACTCAAATTTTCTCCCAAATGAAAAAAGCCAGTTATTTAACTGGCTTTTAGCTATTTCGGATAAAAATTTTTTACTTAAACTTTTAAAGTTTTGGCGGGTTGGGGGGGATTCGAACCCCCGAATTAAAAACCCCATCTAAAAATAGAGAGCATCATGAGTGAACCACTTTCAGAATTGATACGGGTTCGGGTCACACCGGATCAGTATCAAAAACTGTCAGAGGCGTCGTTACTTTCGGGTTTGAAACTGTCAGAATATGTACGCCGTCTATTAATTTCATCAACCACACTACAATCAGAAATCACACAACTACGTGAAGCAGTTGATGCATTGCAACGTTCCAGCAGAACAGAAAATGCAGTTTTAGAAATACTTCTGCTACTCAGAGCAAGTCTTACAACAGATCAAATCACCCGCGCTCAACAACAGTTGAATTCACTGGGTTTCAAAACTTTCTAATTTTACCAATCACTAGTAGGGGAAAAAATGAAGCTACCTGCAATAGCAGGCACGCTAGCTTTGTGCTGCGTGTCATTATCAGCAAATGCCCAATCAGCAAGCGTCCTTGGTGGAACTGAAGGCAAGGCTTGCGAAGCAATTTTATGCTTATCCAGCTCATTACAGCCTGGCGCATGCACCCCATCATTGAACCATTATTTTGATATCAAAAAGTATTCAAAGGGTGTTTTGGACTGGCCCGCTACCATTGATGCCAGGCGTGCTTTTTTAGGTATGTGTCCAAGTAGTAATGCGCCCGGACTTTCTGAACGGATTGATGCTATATCAAGAGGTGCTGGAAAATGTGACCCAGAATATCTAAATAGCGCGTATGCAGGAACTAGCTACAAATACCAAAAACGTCAAAACCGCTTCACTTCTGATAACGACTATATTTATTCAAACATCATTCCTATCAAAACCGTTACAAATGACAAATTACCGGCCTATTGTATCGCTTACATCGATCATGCATGGACATATGATCTCTCACTCAAGTTTGTAGGCACTCCCCTAAAAGGGGGGTACTGGGTTAAAGCCAGTGACTATGAAGCGGCTCAAGCCAAATGGCAGGCCGATACTAGCGGTCAATGGGCAAAGCAATGGGAGTACTCGTGGAAGCACCCAATAACTGGTCAAACCAATAAACGCGAACTGAGTAGATGGTAATGCTTGCTGAATTCGCTTTAATAGCAGCCACATGTGCACCTAATGTACATATAGACACTTTATCTGCATTAATCAAACATGAATCCGCTGCAAACGTCTTCGCTATAGGCATCAATAAAGGAAAAAGGTTATCGACTCAACCCGTTACCGCCGATGAGGCGACTGATATAGCGGAGGAGTTGATAAAAAACGGGACTGATTTTGATGCCGGATTAGGTCAGATCAACGTTCGTAACTGGTCCTGGCTAGGATTAAATACCACAACCGTATTCGATCCCTGTATTAATTTAAAAGCGGCTCAAACGGTCTTATCGGACTGTTACAGCCGTGCATTAAAGCAACATCAAGATCAACAAAAAGCATTACGGGCAGCTCTGTCTTGCTACAACACCGGCAATTTTGAACGGGGTTTTAAAAATGGCTATGTCAATAAAGTCATAGCCCAGGCAGGAATCAAAATACCTGCCATCAGGGCAAGTTCTGGCAACAAGAAAGAACAACCTGTTCAAGTCTCAAAAACCACCAAAAAATCCAAACCAAAATCAAATGATGGGTTCAGCATTAAACCTATAACAGATGGTTTTCGTTTGACAGATCATTAATTTCACTCATACCTCTTCAATTTAATAGGAACCATAAGAAATGACACGCAGTATCAAAACCTTATTTACTCGTTTAATTCAAAGCCGTTTGGCGACAGTAGCATCAACAACACTCCTTATGCAAAACGTAGTAATGGCACAAGCAGGTGGGCTAAAGAAAGCAGAAACAGCCTTATCCACGTTTAGAGATAATTTATACGTCATTTTACCCATTGCTGCGGTAGTTATCGGGGTAATCATTGCCGTTCTTTACGCTGCTGAAATTATGCGAAAAGATGATGCCGTCCGTTGGGGAATTGGCGTTATTTTAGCCGGTTCAATTGCCGAAATTGTGGTCCTGCTCTGGAAGTAAAATGGCCGAAACACCAGAAAATGACCCCCAAACCTCCCCCTACCACTACCCGGTTTTTTTGGGGCTAGGCCGAAAACCAACATTCATGGGCATTCCAACCGTATGGTTTGTCACTACCATTATGATAGTCGGCTCCACCGCAATGATTTTCGGATTGTGGTTATGGTTGTCGTTGTTTGTTTTATTACCGGCCATGGCCATCATTACCCGTACAGATGACAAGGCTTTTGATATCTGGGCGCTAGAACTCAAAACCCGAGTCCGAAACAGAAATAAAAAATGGTGGAATGGCTCAAGCTATTCACCTGTCTCCTATCCTCGCCGTCCCTGGCAAAAATAAACACTTAACCTAATAGGTCAAATAATGAGAGCCTTAACTCTGAATGAGCGTCGGGTATCTCGGTTTGTGCCGTACTCTCATCATGTGACTGATCAAATCATTGCATGTGAAAACAAAGAGTACCTGGCAGTTATCAAAATTGGTGGACGCTCTGCTGATGCAGCAGATATTGCCGAACAACATGATTGGATTGAAGCACTACATAATGTCCTGCGCGGCTTACCATTCGGTAAGCTCGGGCTGTATTCCCACATCATCCGTCGGCGCGTCAATGAATACCCGGAAAGCAATTTCCCACAATTTTTTGCATCAAAATTTGATAACGATTACCGAGCCACTTTCGATAATAATTCACTGATAGTCAATGAGTTATACCTGACTGTCCTAATTCATCCAGTTGCAGATCCCCTACTGGGTACCGTTGCCTCACTGGAAAAAGCCAACTCAAAAATGCTCAAAGCATGGCAAGACGAATCAATAGAAGACTTAAACTCAGCGATTCGATCCATTAAATCTGCCTTGCATCACTACGATACTGAAGTATTGAGCATCGTAGATAGAGACAGTTACGCATTTAGCGAACCAGCCGAATTCTTGGCTTATCTATTGTCCGGCCGTAAACAATCCATACCCGTCACCAATGGCTACCTATACGATGCCCTCCCCTCAGCCAGACCAATTTTCTCGCGTTTTGGCGAACTGGGAGAACTGCGGGACATCGAAGGTTCTCGATTGTTTGGCATGCTTGAATTCCGGCAATACCCTAAAGAGCTAAGACCAGGACATTTAGATGCACTTTTATCGTCGCCTACAGAATTCATTTTTTCACAAAGCTGGGGTAGTTTTACCCCAGGTGCAGCAAAAAGTATGGTCAAGCGACATAAAAAACTGCTGACAGACTCAAATGACGATGCAAAAAACCAAATCAGGCAACTTGATTTAGTATCCGAGGATCTAACAGCAGGGACTTTAGGGTTGGGTGATCACCACGCTACTTTATTGATTTTTGGCAATGAAACAGAAAAGTTACGCCGTGATCTAGCAAATACAGTCGCTTTATTGGCGGCTAAATCAATTATTTCCAGGCCTTTAGAAAAAGCCCTGGAAGCAGGCTATTGGGCGCAATTGCCTGGCAACTGGCGATGGAGACCCCGGCCGGTGCCAATCACAAGCTTAAATTTTCTGTGCATGTCCAGTTTCCACAATCAGCTAACCGGAAAAGCAAATGGGAACCCGTGGGGACCGGCAACCACGATGTTTAAAACCCATACAGGTTCACCCTATTTCTTTAGTTACCACGCGTCAACCAACGAAGTTGACGAAACCGGTAAACGCCGTGTCGGCAACACAATGATTATTGGTATGAGCGGAACCGGAAAAACAGTTTTACAAGGTGTCTTGTTGGCACAAGCGCAGAAATTTGGTGCAACTGCCGTCATCTACGACAAAGACCAAGGCATGCAAGTTCTGGTTCTGGCATTACGGGGAAAATACTTCAAACTCAATCTGGGTACTCCAACCGGCTGGAATCCATTTCAAATGATACCTACGCCTCGAAATGTAGCCTTTATGCGTCGGCTTATTACTTTTCTTGCTGAAATGCGTGGTGAAACAGTCTCAACCGCACAAAGTAAAGAAATTTCACAAGCCGTGGAGCAAATGACCAGACTGATTGAAATAAAAAACCGTAGTTTATCAACGTTAACTACACTCCTACCCAACCCATACACAACCGATGGTTCTTCATCAATCCATGCCAGATTATTGCCATGGTGCCAAGGTGGTGAATATGGTTGGGTGTTTGATAACCCAATGGATTTAATGAACTTGGACACCCCACCGGGGCATAACCCGATTTTTGGGTTTGATATGACTGAGTTCCTTGAAGATGACATGGTCAGGGCCGCTGCAACGATGTATTTACAACACCGAGTCCATGCTCTGCATGACGGTCGAAGAATTATTAATCTGATTGACGAGTGTCAACACCCATTAAAAGACGAGCATTTTCAAGCTGACATGCAGGATTCAGCCCGAACCATTCGGAAAAAGAATGGGGTTATGGCACTTAGTACTCAGGAACCAGAAGCCATAGCTAACAATCCGGTCGGTCCTTCACTGATCCAGCAATCCGCCACGTTAATTTTTTTACCAAACCCCAAAGCAAAAAAAACAACCTATATGAATGAATTCGGTTTAACGGAATCCGAATTCAATTTAATTAAAAGTCTGGGTGAGGCAAGCCGAAGGTTTGTGATTAAACAAGGCGTAAATGTGACGGTTGCACAGCTGGACTTGTCCGGCTGCGAAGATGCCTTAATGGTTTTTTCTGGTAGTCCGGATATGGCAGACATCGCAGAAAAAGTGATTTCTGAGGTTGGTGATGATCCGGTTGATTGGTTACCTATTTACTTTGAAAAGGCAAAAAAACATGCTTTGAAATGACATCAATTTTAGGTCAAGAAATGAAAACAGGAGAATAGAATGGACGATCCAAAAAAATACCAAGAGTGGTGCAAACACTATGGATACAAGCCCTACAGCCCGGAAGCCAACGAGGATTGGCGCCGCTACAACGACAATCTTGCCAGATTCCAATCAATCTTGAACGACGATAAAACAAGGGAAGATATATCCTCGCCGGATGAAAAACTCAAAACTGAAACTTCAAATATATGGAAAAAAGTTGAAAGTATTAATCAAAACAGGACCTTTCCCTCTGAAAGAAATCTTGGTCAACCCAATACTAATTATGAAAATCCTCAGTTTGAAAGGCACACACACGGCCACGAAATGGATTTATAACTCATTGGGTCAAGTGCCGAAGGACGTGTTGGTGCGGCCCGCAGCCCAAAGGGCGAGGACACGGTCACGTCTGTAGGGCGAAGCGAACACTTGACGCAGGACACAATTGTTATGCTATTAGCAGGGGGAGCAGATCATCTGCACCCCCTGCCCAGTGGCGAACGATTAAATAAAAAACCTTATTTCAAAAAAGAACCATAGTTTTAATTATTTGTTTTTTAATTAATATTTTCAAAATCAAGTTTCTATGACGCTCTTATAAAAATGGTAATCCCATCAATTACCATTGATGTTAATTGGCTCTTGGCTTACTTCACATCATTTTAAAAAGGATAAAAATGAAACGACGTTATTTTTTAATGGTTGCCGTCGCAGGTGCCACACTGCTTGCCGGTTGCAAACAAGGCCCAAATGATAATTTTCTGGGATATTGGAAAAAAATAGATAATGAGATGCCTTTGCATGTTAAACCGAACAGCAATGACTATATGGCTCGTCTCGGTCGTTATAACATGCCAGCCAAAGAAAGTTCACCTGGCATTATCACAATAGAGACAGGGAATCCCTTGCAGTTGAAACATGACGCAAAAAACAATCAACTTCAAAGTATTGATAATGAAGAGATTGTTTTTAAACGCATTAGCGAAGACGAATATAAGATAATCAACGAAAAATGGGATAATCCGTATTACAAAAACACAACCAAATAATAACGTTTAATATATTTCAATCGTTCTTCAGCAATCCTCCCGTTCAATGAACAAATCTGTTTATTGAACGCCAACATGCCAGTTCCCTGGCCTCCATCACTCAAAACCTCAATCTTTAACGGCATTCGCAAAACGGCGAAGGTTTACTCATAGGTATTCAATATGAAGAAATTATTTATTTCTGGCCTCTTTACAACCATGATATCCATACCAGGGCTTGTGCAAGCACAATCCGGCATACCAACTTTAGACGTAAATTCTGTCCAACAGCTCAATGCCCTGCTGGATCAATTGCAAACTGCAAAAACACAATTGGAACAAACCAAACAGCAGTTGGCGGCCTTAACAAAATCATCCGGTTTTGGATACGTAATGAGTAACCCCAGCGTTCAGCACGCCATTCGGGGTGCCTTACCTAACGATGCAACAGCCTTATTGGACCGCCTTGAATCGCAAAGCGCAGAATTATCTAGCTCGGTACAAAAATTAACGCAAGCCGTAAATGCTCCCGTTAATTTTGCCCAAGACAAAATTGATATGAGAAACAAATCCATTCAAATTGCGGCAACCAAAAAAGCCCTAGCTGAACAAGCCTATGACGCAATGACCAAACGGCTAGAAGTGATTGATGAGCTTCAGGCAAAAATCAACACCACCACCAACCCAAAAGAAATTGCAGAGTTGCAAGCGCGGATTGCCGTTGAACAGGCCAATATACAAACCGATCAAACCAGAATTACCCTAGCAAATCAACAATTCGAGGCTGAAAAAGAGTTGTTAGAGAAACGGGCTGAAAAAGTGTATTCAGGCTGGTTTGCTGATGACCCAAAAAATGCTAATTAAGTGAGATTACGATGGCATTCGATGCAAGTAAAATCAACGCCCCAACCGATGCGAACAGAATCGGTGAGTGGTTAATGAAGCAAGTCGATACCGTTTTGAACAATGCAGTCAACACCCCAATTGAACAATTGATAAAAGCCATTGCACCAGCCATGATTATCGGGCTGACTCTACAGTTTCTTTTCTATGCCTATGCCATGCAACGCGGAAACGGCAACATGACCGTGACGGAGTTTGTCCATAAATATATCAAAATCGCCATTCTGGCTGCAATTATTACTGCAGGTGGGGTTTATCAAACCACCATTGTCAATGTCATGTTGTCATTACCTGATGATGTCGCAGGGATTGTTGCTGGCGGAAATACTTTATCCGCTCAAATTGATAGTTTAAGACAGGATACAACCAGCGCAGCATCAAAAATGATAGATCTAGAAAGTAGTTTTTTTCCTAGTAGCAGAAACGTAGTGATATCACTTTACGCCTCGGCGCTTTCCTTAATGACCTCGGTTATTTCTGCCGTAGTCTCCATCATTATGGTTGTTGTCAAAGTCGGTATGGCTTTGCTCGTTGCTGCTGGTCCAATTTTCATATCAGCCCTAGCCTTTGAACGAACAGAAAAGCTTTTTGACAGTTGGGTATCACAAGCCCTTAACTTCGTTTTTCTAGCCCTACTAGCTGGCCTTATGTTTGCCATTCTGCTGCAAATGAATTTGGCCTACGTAAAAATGATGATCGAAACTTTAGCCCAAGGAGAAATAAATATGTTGAATCTAGTAGGTGGCTATATGTTTGTGGGGATTGCATCCGTTTTCGTCATGCTCATGATCCCCGGTATGGCACAAGGCTTATCTGGTGGTTTCGGTGCCCAGTTCGGCATTGGTATGGCCGCTGGTGGGGTTACAAAAGCCCTCCGCTTAAACCGTCTACTTAGAAAAAAATAGGGAATACTCATGAAATTTTTTACTAAATTATTTTTTATATCTTTTTCAATTTATCTGGGCGGATGTGCATTCACCCCACCAGCAGCAAATCAACCTGCAGATTCACCTAAATACCCTGTCAATGCTTCCGAACCACTAGTAAAAAGGTTTTAAATGAGTACAGAAAAAATAAAATCCATTGATGTTGCTGCGCAGCTGGAAAAAACCAGAGGCCTAGAACGAGACTATATCGGTGAATTAATTACGAGCAGAAAACGGGCATGGCAAGTTTGTCTAACTTCATGCGTATTGACGATTGCGGCCATTGGCGCTGTCGTCGGACTAACTCCCCTCAAACAGCCACCAGAAATCTATGTTGTCCGGGTTGATAATGCCACCGGCAACATCGAGCATGTCAGTGAGTTAGGGGAGCCCTTTGAAAGCTACAACGAAAGAATTGACAAGTATTTCCTAAATACCTACGTCCTTAATTGCGAAGGCTATAACTGGTACACCATTCAAAACCAATTCAACACATGCGCCCTATTATCCGATCCTGCGATACAACATCAGTACGGTAAACGGTTTGAAGGTGAATATGCACCCACTACACGACTTGGCACACTGGGCAACATTGATGTTACAGTTCACTCCATCACTTTGGGTGAGAATCAATCGGCAACGATCCGATTTTCTACCACGGAGAAAGAAGCATCAACAAGCCAAATACAGGCAGAACGTCACATGATCGCCACTGTTGCCTACCAATACATCAAAGTACCCCTGACTGAAGAAGTCGCTCGCCGCAACCCACTAGGGTTCCAGATAACCCGTTACGACCTGGCTGCAGATCTGTCTCGATAGTCCCCATTAAAAAGGAATAAACCATGAACCGCTTTGCCATTCGGGCAATAACGGTGGCTTTGTGCTGCGCATTAACAACGCCAGCCCTGGCACTGGATGCCCCCAAGCACTCACGCGCCGATCATCGTGTGCGCTATGCCAATTACAACCCGGCTGATGTGATCAATCTAGATGCTGTTATTGGTGTGGCTTCTGTCATCGTTCTTGATGACGATGAAGTCTATAAATTTCACGTTTTTGGAGATAGTGAAGCATACGAATTCACTCATTTTCAAAACAACCTGTTTTTTAAGCCGATCGCTAATGATGCAGACAGCAATCTAATAGTGATTACAAATAAGCGAAACTACACCTTCAAAGTGAGCTACAGCAATGACCGCAATTCGCAAGCCCTTTACAAGCTGGTAATGAGATACCCCGACACAAAAGCCAAAGAGCGACGTCAAGAAAACAAAAAGAAAGCAATCAATCAATCGTTTGCCAAGGTTGGCCAACCAGTCAACTGGAAATCTTATACAAAAAGTGGAGATATCGATTTAGCGCCTGTCCATGCGTGGGACGATGGTCGTCAAACATGGATGCAATTTTCTGATACGGCTGAAATACCCGCCATTTACCGGGTAACAAGCAGCGGACAGGAAGTGATTACGAATTATCACATGGCTGATCCTACAACCATTGTTTTACACCGTACTGCCGATCGTTGGCATTTACGTTTAGGTGACCAAGTTGCTGCAATCCACAACGGAGATAACGGTTATGTACCCTACAAACCGAATACAGGCACGGCCTCATCCACGGTTGAGCGTATTGTCATTGGTGCTGAAAAACAAGAACTCCCCCCACCAGCACCCAAAGTAAACCCACCCACCCGCACGTATAAAGTGGTTCCTCCTGTCTCAACCGCTTCACTGGCACCCGTAAAAGTATGGGTAAAAGACGGTAAAACCTGGATGCAATTCAAGCATAAACAGCTGCCAAGCGTCCGTCCCATAAACGAGGCTGGCGATCCGTATAACGCGCCAATATCAATACTGCCTAAGAACACTTTGGTGCTGAATTCAATGTCTACCGAATGGTTGATTAGCAAAGGTGAGAAAAGCATGACCTTTGACCTAAAGGAAAATACAAAATGATGGAAAACAATTCAGATCCAAGAGTCGAATTGGATCATCTGATTAATCGGGGTCAGTCAAACTTCGAAAATGTTAAACGGCCTTTACCTCCCGGGGCAAAGGGGTTCATGTGGTTGGTCATGGTAGCAGCGACCATATTGATTGCAGTGATCGCCTGGACAGCGTGGGGCCCTAAAGATGAAACTCTCGCAGAAGAAGCCATTCCCCTACGCAGTGGCATTAATAACCCATTAACGCTGCCAACCGTCAAAAGTCCAGCCACACCAAAAGTCGAAGAAACCAATGTGATAGCCCCTGAACCAGTCATCCCTATCATTGTGGGCGGCAACACGGGTGTTATGCCTCTACAAAACGATACGGTTGCACGTCGCTTGAGAAGTCCACTACGCGCTGATACAGGCGCAAGCCAACAAACGGCGCAGACAGACTCGCACAACACCATAAGCGGCGATGCAGGACCTTTAGCGGACAAATTAAGACCGCTGGAACTCTCGCCTTCCATTGCCGGACAACTCGGTGATCGTAATTTCCTGATTACGCAAGGCACCATGATTGATTGTGTGATGCAAACCAAACTGATCACCGGACAACCAGGCTTACTAACTTGCATCTCAACCCAGAATGTCATGAGTGCTAACGGCAAAGTAATCCTCATTGATGCCGGTACAAAATTTGTTGGGTACCAAACCGGAGGCATTGAGCAAGGACAACCTCGAGCATTTGTTGCTTGGCATCGTCTGGAAACACCAAACGGGGTGATTCTAAATCTGGACTCGCCCGGCACCGGCCCTCTCGGGGAGGCCGGTGTCGATGGTGCCATTGATCACCACTTCTGGGAACGCTTCGGCAATGCCATTTTATTGAGCCTTGTCGGTGATTTTGGTAACTGGCTTTCAAATAAAGGAAGCCGGGGAGATAACAACATCCGTTTTGATAACACGGCGGACGGCGGTCAAGAAATAGTTGCCAAAATTCTTGAACACTCCTTGGATATCCCCCCAACCCTTTACAAAAACCAGGGCGAGCGTGTTGGCATCATGGTTGCCCGTGATTTGGACTTTTCAAAAGTATATGACCTCCAACCCACTTTATGACAAATCTATCGCAGTCAGAACATTTTTACGACCATTAGAGCCTTATCTTCAAGCAAGTCAGGTAAGCGAATTGGCAATAGTTCGGCCACGCGAGCTTTTTACGCGTGAATACGGTGCCTGGTATCAACATGACTGCCCTACTCTCACACTGGATCATCAACAAGCCTTATGCAATGCCCTGACCGTCTACAACGGCCTGGGACATGCACCGATCTTATCCGTGCTCTTACCTGATGGCGAGCGCGGTCAATTAGTACAGCCCCCAGCCACACTTGATGGAAACATAGCCATCAACATACGAAAACACACGCAACTGGTCAAACATCTGGATGATTTGGCTGCTGAGGGGGCATTTGATGCAGTAAACGACAACTTGGCAAACCAAACAATAGATGGCTTGAGCCAAATTGATAATAAATTGCTGACACTTAAAAATACCGGGCAAATTCCCGAGTTTTTACATACCGCCATTCAAGCCAAAAAAAACATCGTGATCGCTGGTGCTACCGGCTCTGGTAAAACTACCTTTGCCCGTTCATTGATTGAACGGGTACCCATGGATGAACGAATCATCACCATCGAAGACGTACACGAATTAATTTTGCCGAACCACCGAAACCTTGTGCACATGATGTATGGCGGCACACGCGGTCGCGTAACGGCCAGTGATTGCATTGCCACCTGCATG
This sequence comes from Advenella sp. EE-W14, assembly GCF_012923605.1. Lineage (NCBI taxonomy): Bacteria > Pseudomonadati > Pseudomonadota > Betaproteobacteria > Burkholderiales > Alcaligenaceae > Advenella > Advenella sp. EE-W14. Next base: position 173,964 of record NZ_JAAVNG010000014.1, read on the forward strand.
CGTTTATCACCCGACCGGATTTTCTTGGCAGAACTACGCGGTGGTGAAGCCTGGGAATACCTGACGGCGTTAAATACTGGCCATCCCGGCTCCATTACCACAACGCATGCAAATTCGGCCAGCGATACCTTTAACCGCTTGGCCATGCTTATCAAACAGTCGCCTACAGGCGGTCAGCTTGACATGACAACGATCCAGTCATTTTTACGAAACACCGTTGATATCGTGCTTTATTTTGAAAAATTCAAATTGCGCGACATTTTTTATGAACCGCAACGCTATTAATTCAGGAGAAAACAATGAGAAAAACCCATACAAACAAACCTTATAAAGGTGTTGGGTTCGCCGTGATTTCATATCAGATTATGGAAAAAACATATTTGGAAGGGAAGCGACTGAACAAAACCCCCGAAGAAATCAGTACAGACATTAAAAACGCCTACCCCTGGGAACATCGTGAAGGACGACGATATAACAAATGGCTAGATGTCCGTCGTGACTTTTTTGAAAAACACGGCTTGCCTATCAGTCCACGCCGCACGTCCCTGAAAAATCTGGCAACGAAAGCCAAACAACTTTAAGCCCCCTCAGCGTCCCAACTCCCATCCAACTATCAGTTTTCAAGGTTTTATGATGAGCACTCAATCTATGCCCTGGTTCCGTATGTACACGGATTTTCTTAAAGACCCAAAAATCATTGCGTTAGCATTTGAAGATCAACGCCACTTTGTCGGGATTCTTGCGCTCAAATCCGATGGCGTTTTAGAACAAAATTGCGACCCGGAATTGATGGATAAAATTGTTGCACAACAACTTTGGATTGATCGCGGCCTCATCCGTGATGTCAAAAAAAGACTGGTTGCTGCCGGTTTAATTGATGAAGACTGGCAGCCAAAAGCTTGGAACAAACGCCAAAAAGTCAGTGATCGTGACAATACGGGTGCTGAACGTCAACGACGTTACCGTGAACGCCAGAAAAAAGAACTGGAAGCGCTCAAGCAAACAACCGAGGCCAACGAAAACCCGCAAACCATTGATTACATTGAAAATATAGAAAAAGAAAAAGAAAGTGACGCCAATAACGCATTACGTAACGCGTCACATAACGCAACAGTAACGCGGCTAGATAAGAATAGAATAGATAAGAATAGAAGGACTACTAGCAATGCGTTACACAATGATTCTGTATGCAGTAGTCCCCCCTGCCCTGTCCAAAATATCGTTGACCTGTACCACGAACATATGCCGGACAATCCCAGGGTAAGAATTCTGGATAACGAAAGAATAGAAAAAATTACAGAACGCTGGAATGAAGCGGCCAACTCAACCGTAAAACCGTTTGGTTACAAAACCGTTGATGAAGGTCTCGAAGCCTGGAAAACATTTTTTGAAGTTTGCAATCACTCCGACTTCCTGACGGGCAAAATAGCTCCAGGTCCCGGCAGAACCATCGCGTTCATTGCCGAACTGGATTTTTTAATATCCGCCAAGGGCTTCAAAGGCTGTCTTGAAAACAAATACCATCGTGAAAACGCATAACTTCCCTAGGCATTAAAACGCCTAAACGCCCTTTCAGCCAACACACCTCCCCCGTTTACCTACCGAAACAATAGCGCCATGGCAGGGAAAATGCGCCCTGAATTTGGCCAAAGCACGACAGGAAAAATGTGTGAAAAATTTGACAACCCCGCTTAACAACGCCGATGCGGAACAATCGGTGCTAGGAGGCCTGATACTGGACAATAGCGCCTGGGAAAAGGTCGAGAATTTACTACAAGCCACTGATTTTTATTATGAAAGCCATCAATGTATTTTCCATAAAATCATGGAAATGCTGCATTACAACCAGCCTGTTGATGTCATCACGCTGACAGAAGCCTTGAAAAAATCGGGGAAAACTGATCTTATCGGTGGCATTGGCTACTTGCACGCATTGGTACAAAACACGCCATCCGCCGCCAATATCGAACGATATGCAAAACTGGTACGTGACTATAAAATCCGGCGAAATGTCATCGAACTAAGTCACCAAATCAATACCCTGGCGCATGAGAACAGCCCGGATAATTTATTGGAAAACATCACCAGTCTTGTCATGTCTGCTGCCGATAACAGAAGCTCTGGCAATGAAGGACTAAGCATTGGTCAGTTATTGCCCGGCCTACTCGACACATTAGATGCCCGGCTAGAGAAAAACGGCGCTGTTTCTGGCATCAGCACGGGCTTTACCGACCTTGATCAAAAAACATGCGGATTACAGCCGGGTGATTTGATTATTATCGCTGGCCGCCCATCCATGGGCAAAACCACGCTGGCCGTCAACATGGCAGAAAACGTGGCCACCAATGGCAATGTCGCCTTGATCATCAGCCTGGAAATGGCGGCGGCCCAGCTCGTAGAACGTAGCATTGCCCGGTTCGGCAGCATTGATACACAAGTCTTGCGCACGGGAAAACTGACCCAAGATGACTACACCAGGCTCACATTCGGCTTGCAAAAACTACAAGATCAACACCTGATTATTGCTGATGACCCTACCTTGTCCAGCGTTGCAAAAATCCGCCTAGCTGCCAGAAAAACAAAACAAAAGCAGGGAAAACTGGACTTGATTGTGATCGACTATCTCCAGCTTATGCAAGGTAGCGGCAATACCCGCAATGAAGAAATCAGCGGCATTACCCGATCTTTGAAACTATTGGCCAAAGAATTGGACTGCCCGATTATCTTGCTGTCACAACTTTCCCGAGACGTCGAAAAACGAGCCGATAAACGGCCTTTATTGAGTGACTTACGTGACTCAGGATCTATCGAACAAGATGCAGACGTCGTATTGATGGCATACCGAGACGATTACTACAACTCGGAATCTGCCTTCAAAGGCTATGCAGAACTGTTGATCCGCAAACAGCGCATGGGGCCACTGGCGGACATTTACCTGTGTTTTGAAGGCCGGTACTCACGCTTTTCAGATGCGGATCAACGAGAACTCGCTCGTTTACGTCAAGCTACCGTGACCCCAATGGGCCGTAAAAATGGCTTTTAAAAGGAAACCTATGAGCCTAAAAACATACGAACAAATTTTATCCACGATTGATCCCAGGGTGAGTAAAGCAGCCAAACTACGGGCCTTATACCCAGTCATTGAGCAAAACATACACGCCGGTGCACGCCTTGGCATGATTGTGGATGATCTGGAACAACTCGGCATCAGTATGAGTTATGCCGTTTTCCAGAATGCGTTGTCCCGCATTCGTAAAAACAACAAAACATCAGAACCAAAAAATTCTAATTCTCCCATTCCTGCACCACCTCCAGTGACGGCCATACCGTCACCGGTACCTGCACCCGCTGTCACTGCCCCGCCCAAGAGAATTGAAAATCCTATCGATTTACGTGCCATCCGTGACATGGCCATTGATTTAAATGCGCTTCGTGAAGAAGGGCTTGCTAACCGTCGTCAGAAAAAAAATGACGAACATTAATTTTTTTAAAAGGAAAATATTATGAAAATCGCAGTTTTGAATTACACCGGCTCCGTTGGAAAAACCGTTATTGCTTCCCATCTGTTAGCTCCTCGCCTGAACAACAGTCAGATTTTTGCGATTGAATCCACCAATGAAACTGCCGGGGATCTAGGGCTTGATATCGACCAATTGCGCGGTGAACAATTTGGTCAATTGTTCCGTGACTTACTGATTCTGGATGATGCCATTATCGACGTGGGCGCCTCAAATATTGAAGATTTTTTGGCTCATATGTCTAAGTATGAAGACGCTCATACTGAAATTGACCTTTTTGTCTTGCCGGTTATTGCAACCGGCAAAGCCCAACGGGAAACAATTAAAACCGTCTCTGCACTCGTTGCGCTCGGTGTAGAACGCAAACGTATTCAAGTGTTATTTAATCGCGTTGATGGACCTGTGGAAGACGACTTCCTGGCTATTTTGACCTATGCAGAAAAAACAGGTGAATTCATCGCCAACCCCGAAGTGGCTGTATTTGAAAATGACGTTTTTGAATTACTGGCCGAACAACGCACAACCATTGCCGATGTGCTGGCGGATAAAACAGACTACCGTCAAAAACTCCGTGAAGCGGATCGCAAAAACAAAAAACTGATTAATCAATTAACCAACATGCACAGTTTGCAAGCATTGGCCAAACCCGTTAATCGCCAGCTGGATAAAACCTTCATGGCTTTAATTGGTAATAACATTGTGAACACGCTTCCAACTCAAGAAAACGCCCATGACTGAACCCCGCAAAAAGATTGATTTTTTATATCATGAGGTTTTAGGAGAAGTTACGGCCATTACAAAACGGGTAGAAGAACTGGATGATCATCTTGGAAAAACAGCCAACATAATCATGATCGCTATTGAGGATGCAAAAAACCTACCCAAAAACGTTTCAGATGATGTGCAAAGCACCATGCTGAACACCGGCCAAAAACTCAATCTGGAACTGCTTACGCAGTTTCAGAAAACCCACTCTGAAACCAAACTGATGCTCAATGAGCTTTCCATCAATACAGCTAGTTACGCAAAAATCGCTCTGCACTCGGCACACAAAATGGCCGTCCTGGCTGTCCTTTCCGGTGCGGCCAGCGGTTTGGCCGCAACGTTGCTAACCCTATATCTCACTCGTTAGGAATAAAGATGTCACCTATTACCAAGCGCCGTTTAGCGGCGCTCTTGGTCTTTGTGTTCCCGGTTGCCGCTTGGATAATTACCGCCAGCATTGCTGGCGGTGTTTGGGTTAAACACTGGAACCTGGATCATTTCATTACCCTAGCCTATGCGACCCCTCAATATGCGCCGTTATACATCTGGCCAGCCATTGGCTTTATTTTGGCCGTAGGGCTTTTTATCCTCATCGCCAAAGGAAAAAAAACCGAAGGTTTTGAAGGAGCAAGTTACAACGAATTCATCCGTGGGACCAAAGTCGTACCCGCAAAAAAACTACGTCAACTATGCACAGAATCGGCCCCGCAAATTGAAGTGGCAACCATACCCATGCCCATCAAAGTAGAAAATTTGCATTTAATGATTGGCGGTGCGACCGGTTCAGGTAAGTCTGTTTTGTTAAAAAAAATGGCCTCCTCCGTGCGTAAACGACGAGAGCGTATGTTTGTCATCGATCCGAACGGGGATCTGATGAGCAAATTTTACCAACCTGGTGATATTGTCCTGAACCCGTATGACATACGTTCTGTGGGCTGGGTTTTTTATAACGAAGTCCGTGCAGACTATGACTGGAAACGCTTGGCACACTCTCTGGTTCCCATGAGTCACGATAAAAGCGCTGAAGAATGGAATGATTACGGGCGTCTTTTATTACGAGAAACGGCCAAAAAGATGTACCACCTAGGCAATACAAGCATCATGGAGTTATTCCGACTTTGTACGATTGAATCACCGGAAAAATTAAAAAAATTCCTCGATGGCACCTTGGCCGAATCGCTTTTCACGGGGTCTTCTGAAGCAAGCAAAGCGCTGTCTAGCGCACGCTTTGTTTTATCCAACAAACTGTCCGAGCACACCAGTATGCCTGCCGGTGACTTCTCAATCCGTCATTGGTTAGAGGACCCTAACGGCGGCAATCTCTTTATCAACTGGCGTGAAGATATGTCCAGCGCCATGAAACCCTTGGTTTCCGCCTGGGCCGATGTCTTCATTACCTCGGTTCTGTCCATGTCGGAAGACAGAAACCGGCGATGGTGGATGTTCATTGATGAACTGGCCAGTCTTGAAGCCTTACCCTCATTGGAAGCGGGGTTAACAAAAGGCCGTAAAAACGGGCTACGGATCGTGGCTGGCCTGCAAAGCACCTCACAACTAGAACATATTTATGGCGAAAAAATGGCGACGACAATCCGGGCTTCATTCCGGAATCTGGCCGTGTTAGGCGGTTCCAAAACAGATCCGAAAACCGCCGAAGACATGAGTAAAAGTCTGGGCGAGCACGAAATTAAACGCTACGAATACAACGTGTCAAGATCCGTGGACACGCGAAACACATCAGACCAATTTAAAAGAGAAACCGAACGGGTCGTTACGCCCAGTGAAATTCAGGCCTTCAAGGAAATGATGGGATATGTAGCCTTTGCCGGTGATTATCCTATCGCAAAAATTCAAATGACCTATGAAACATTTCCTACGGTCATAGAACCCTTTGTAGAGTCTGCGCAATTGGGCAGGATCGATTAGGAAAAAGATGATCACGAAAAAAATTTTGTATCGGGGTGAAGCCTCCAAAAACGCGCATTATTATGGAGACCAAGAGGATGACTACTATTGCAAGGACGGGACCGCTGCGGTCTGGCAAGGCAAAGCGGCAGCAAACCTGGGATTGTCCGGCACAATTGACAATAAACGCTTTCAGGCAATGCTAACTGGCCATTATGGGTATGGGATTACTGCGGGCACCAGCATACGCAAAGACGCCAAGGCCAGATCCGGACTTGATTTAACGATTTCAGCCCCCAAAAGCGTAACCTTGCAAGCCTTGGTAGGTGGCGATGAACGCGTGATCGCTGCACATGACAAGGCCGTCACTGAAACCCTGGAATATATAGAAAAATACCTTGCTGAGTCCCGCCAAACCATCCAAGGCAATAACCATGTGGAAAAAACAGGCAATTTAATCATTGCAAAATTCCGGCATGAAACGGCCAGGGCGGTAGGTACTGACGTTCCGGACCCACAGCTCCACACGCATGCCGTCATTATGAATTTAACGAAACGTCATGATGGTTCATGGGCTGCATTACACAACGACAAGATTGTACAACTCAGACCGCTGCAAGACGCTATCTATATGGCCGCGTTAAGTCGAGAGCTAGAGGCGCTTGGGTACGATATTCGATATGAAAAAAACCATATTGAATTAGCGCACGTCACCAGAGAGCAGATTGAGGCATTCAGTAAACGGCAAGCACAAATTGCCAAAGAACTGAAAGAAAAACAGGCCATCAACATTCAAGATGCCTCGCGTTTGCAACGAGAAACTGCCCTGTTATCTACACGGCAAAGAAAAAGTGAGGATTTCAGCCGTCCTGAGCTATACGCTCATTGGGTACAGCAAGCCACTGATATCGGCATGGCCTTAAATGCTGAATGTCTGGAAGCCAAAGAACGAACACTGAAAGCACCAGCGACGCCAAAACTTGATAATGAAGGTAAACAACGGGTTGTCGACGTAGCCACAATCTGGGCAATCAAACACTTAACTGAGCGTGAAACCGTTATGTCACACACAACCTTGCTTTCAACAGCAGTCACCCATGCGGCTGGACTGGTTGATGTTGAGCAAATTGAACGGTCGTTATCTAAATTGCATAGCCAGGGAAAACTGATTACGCAGCCGGATCATTACATCAGTAACACCGAGATCAACGGCCAACCAAGAACGCGGGAAAACTGGGCCAAAGAATATGCCAATGCAAAAAAAATATCATTGGCCGACGCCTTTGAAGCCGTCAACCAAGCTATCAAAACTGGTCGCCTGAGCCTCGTTGAAAAAAGCCATGCCACTGTTACATCACTACGCAGCGAAGAACATATTTTAACGATGGAAAAGCTGGGGCGTAAGGCAGTTAAAACGATTATCGAACCCCAGACACTGCAAACAGAACTGGAAAACACAACGCTTACACCCGGTCAAAAAGAGGCAATTACACTGATGCTATCTGAAAAAGACCAGATAGTAGGCATCCAGGGACTGGCAGGCACAGGTAAATCATTTGCCCTGCAAAGTACCCAAAAACTGCTCAACGAACAAGGTTATAAGATGATTGCATTAGCGCCTTATGGTGCCCAAGTCGCCAATCTACGCAATGATGGCATCCAGGCCAAAACCGTCGCCTCACAGCTGACCGCTACGGATAAAGAACGACTTGAATCCCAATTAGGTGATAAAACCGTAGTTGTCATTGATGAAGCCGGGGTGATACCCGTGCGACAAATGGAGCAACTTTTACAACAATTACAGCCTAGTGGTGCCCGTATCGTCCTGTTAGGAGACACGGCCCAAACCAAAGCGGTAGAAGCTGGCCGGGCGTTTGCCATGCTGCAAGAAAACGGCATGAAAACAGCCGTCATGGGCGATATACAACGTCAAAAAAATGAGACTTTAAAAAAGGCCGTTGAATTGGCTGCATCCGGCCGGGCCAAAGAATCATTGGCATTAATAGATCGAGTCGCTGAAATACCCGACAAAATAATGGAATCCGAATCTGGTGCGCTGATACGTGATAGTTCAAGTCGCTATGAAACCATTGCCAATGAATACGTGTCATTATCCGCTGCGGATCAAGCAAAAACATTAATCGTTACCGGTACCAATTCTTCAAGGACCGAAATTAATAATAGGATTCACGAATATCGGGGACTAGCTGGAAAAGGCCATCAGTTTCAGTTATTGACCAGGCACGACACAACAAAAATGCAGCGCCGACATACCAAATATTATACGGTGGGCGATATTGTCCAGCCTGAGCGTGACTATAAAAATGGACTGACTCGCGGTGAAGTATATGAAGTCATTAAATGTGACCTTAAAAAAGACCATTTAATTGTTCGCTCATTATCTAGCCATAAAGAAATTCAAATCACACCAAAATTAATGTCCGCCCTTTCTGTATACCATCGCCATAAAGCTGAACTATCTGCCGGTGATGTTGTACGTGTTACCCGTAACAATCCAGAACTGGACTTGGCGAATGGAGAAAGATATGAGGTCTTGATGGTTACTGAAAACGCAGTGACCATTGGCGATAAAACAGGACGATCCATTTCATTACCCGCAGATAAACCCTTGCATCTGGATTATGCCTATGCCACAACCGCGCATAGTGCCCAGGGCCTGACCTGTGATCGTGTCTTTTATAATGCCGAAAGCTTTTCCAGGACAACGGCACAAGACACCTATTACGTCAGTATTTCTCGTGAAAAACATGAAGTCGTTGTCTTCACGGATGACGAAAAAAAACTACCTCATGCGATTGAACGAATGCCGTACAAAGGGCTGGCCCATGACTTAGTCAATCCTGACTTCCAGCTTGAAAAGCCAGAAGCCAGTAAAAAAGATCATGAGTTTACATATGAAGGTATGGAAATATAAATTTTGCTTTGAAGATGCTTTATTTGTAAAACTACTGCATAAGCCTTCTAGACATCTGTTTTTATTTTCATACAACATAGATCTTCAAACGCATACAAAAAAATGGACTAAGATCAACTTATAAAGTAACGCTCCGCCCAGTGCCGTCTTGAATTTCCTCGTAGAAAAACGACAATAGGTTCCAATCTATTTTTAGGTTGGAACTTATGAACAGCACTCACACTTCTACAGACGCGTACCGGCGTCTTTCTCGCCGTCATTTCACCAAAGATTTTAAACGCAGCGTGGTTGAGCATTTGCTCAGCAATGAATTAACGGTCGCTGAGGTTGCCCGTGAACACGATTTGCATCCCAATCAATTATGCCGCTGGCGTAATGAATACCATAACCAGCAGCTGGAAACAACCCCCGCCAAATATCAAGACACTTCCTTTTTGCCCGTTACCGTGACGGAGCCGTCTCTTGCCAATCACAAGATGACGATTGACGAACAGGATCCGCACCGGCACGATCAAACACAGGTGGTTTTAACCATCACGCTACCCAAGGGGAACTTACAGGTCCATCACCAGTGTCCGACACAGTTATTATCTATGGTCATTGAGGCGCTTAAATGATTGGCTTACCTGCAGGAACCCGCGTCTGGCTGGCGGCAGGTGTGACCGATATGCGCCGGGGCTTTGATGGTTTGGCCGCCATTGCCCAGGACGTCTTGCAACAGGATCCCTTCAGTGGTCATGTGTTTGTATTTCGTGGACGCAAAGGCGACCGCATCAAGGTGCTGTGGTGGAGTGGTGACGGCATGTGCCTGTTGGCCAAACGCCTGGAACAAGGCCATTTTGTCTGGCCCCAGGCCGAGTCCGGATCGGTGCATTTAACGCCCGCACAACTGTCGATGTTGCTGGAAGGGATTGATTGGCGACGGCCCGCCAGAACACATAAACCGAGTCGCGTATAGACGCCCTAAAAAACGACAGAATGGCGTATTGACTGGCGTTCCGGCTTTTTATTTAATGATGTCAGGGTGGTTGTTTGGTAAAATAACGGCTATGCCTACACCGCCACCGCTTCCCGATTCCATTGAAGATTTACAGCATTTGGTGCTTGCCATGCAAGCCGACATGGAAGCGGTTCGGCTGGAGCGTGACACCCTGAAATCAGGACGCCTGAACGATAAACAGGAAATCGAACGCTTGACTTTATTACTGGCCAAATTACAGCGCCTGCTGTTTGGCCAGAAGTCTGAGAAACTGGTGCGCCAGATAGAACAGCTGGAACTGGAGCTGGAAGAACTGCACATCAAGCAGGGAGATCATCCCGTTCAGCCAGAACCTGTTACACTGCCAACGCGCACCGCTCCGGTGCGCAAACCATTACCCGAACATCTGCCCCGCGATATCCAGGAGCACCTGCCGCAGGCGTGCTGCTGCCCCGATTGTGGTGGCGCCTGGCAACGTATTGGTGAAGATGTGAGTGAAGTGCTGGACTATGTCCCCGCCAGCTTGCGGGTGGTCCGTCATGTGCGTCCCCGCTTCAGTTGCCGCCAGTGCGATCGTATGGCACAGGCACCGGCACCCAGCCGTCCCTTGGCGCGCAGTTATGCCGGAGCAGGATTGCTCAGCCATATCATGGTCTCCAAATATCTGGATCATTTACCCTTGTATCGTCAAACCCAGATGTGGGAACGGGAGAATGTTTCCTTGAGCCAGAGCACGCTGGGCGACTGGGTGGGTGGCGTGCATCAATTGCTGCGTCCATTGATCAACGCCTTGCACCAGCATGTCTTTAGCGCCCGCAAGCTGCATGCCGATGACACCCCGATTGCGGTGCTGGCACCGGGTAATGGTAAAACCCGGCAAGCCCGCTTATGGGTGTATGCCCGCGATGATCGCCCCAGTGGCGGCACACAGGCCCCGGCGGTCTGGTTCCGCTACTCACCCGATCGCAAGGGCATTCATCCGCAAACCCACCTTAAAAACTTCGAGGGTATTTTACAGGCCGATGCCTATGCTGGTTACAACGAGGTATACCGAACCGGCAAGGTTATTCAAGCGGGTTGTTGGGCCCATGCCCGACGCAAGTTCCATGATATTCATGTCCATCGGCCCTCAGACATCACCCATCATGTGCTCACTCAAATTGGCCGTCTGTATGAAATTGAGGCCGGTATCCGGGGCAGTCCACCACAAACTCGTCAGGCCGAGCGCCAGAGCAAGTCATGGCCAATTGTGCTTGCCTTGCATGAGTGGTTCATGCAGCAGTTGCCGACCCTGTCACGCAAATCTGTGACGAGCGATGCCATCCAGTATGCCCTTAACCAGTGGCAGGCCTTGACACGCTATCTGGATGACGGGGAAATTGAAATCGATAATAATGCGGCAGAACGGGCATTACGTGGCGTGGCTGTAGGACGCAAGAATTATCTATTCCTGGGTTCGGATGCGGGTGGTGAGCGGGCGGCAACGCTTTACAGTTTGTTGGGCACGGCCAAACTGAACGGGATCAATCCCGAGGCGTACCTGTGTCATGTGCTGTCGGTGATTGCCGACTATCCGGTTAATCGCGTAGACGAGTTATTGCCCTGGCGAGTGCAGCTGTAAAAAACAAGTTTTAAGCTGTCAATACGGTATGGGGCGGATGCTTACCTTATAAAGTCCTAATTGTTGGATAATACCTACCTAAAGTGGCCAAGCGATGTTAAGTTAAAATACACAAAAAAGGATTACTAATGAACTCTAACGAAAGCAGTTTATTGGCGCTATTGGACACGGTCATGTTATTTGAACAAGAGCATGAACTAGGAGAAAAATTCAATATATTTGAGGCAGTGGGAATGGCTAGACAAGAAATTCGACACTCCCGATTTCTCGCATTTCTGCTAAACCCGTTGGCTCCGCATGGCTTGGGCGAATACTTTCTACGGAATTTCCTAGACCATGTAATGAAACAGACTGATTCGCCTGTCATGTCGCGCTTGGATGTGATGCTTGCAGATTTGAATATGGCCGAGGTTTATTCTGAACGAGATCATTTTGATATCACTGTTTGGTTACCTAAACAAAAACTTCTAATGGTTATCGAAAATAAAGTTGGTGCTTCAGAAAGCGATGGTCAACTATTAAGATACCGTGAGCTGGTCAAGCAACAATATCCTGAAGAAACTTTTTGTGGTGTTTTTTTGACTGCTGATGGTTATGATGGGGAAGATCCAAGTTGGATTTCTATTGGATATGCTGCCATATATGATCAGCTGCAAAAGCTGCTGCATGATCCCTTAATATCTGTGAATACTGATATAAATTTAGCAATCAAACATTATTCACTTCTCATTAGGAAGTATATCGTGATAGACGAAAAATTAATTGATGCTTGTCGGTCAATTTATGCTAAACATCGGGCAGCGTTAGATTTAATTATTGAGCACGGACAAATTTCTTTACTTCGAGAGGCAGCAGAACGTTTTCTGGCTGATACGCCTGAATTAGAAATGACTGGTGGTGGTAGTAATCAACGCATTATTATAGTTGGAAAGGAATGGAAAAACATAACTGAATTTCAGGTTGCAAATACATCTCAATGGACGTCTGAGTCTCCATTAGCACTTTGGTTTTATCTGGATGAGAAAAGATCAATATTAAGTCTTATTCTGGAAGTGGGGCCGGTAAGAGAAGATGCCGAATTTGATCGTGAAGCTTTTATCTCGCAGTTGCGTAATGAGTTTGGAGTACGTGAGAATAAAGCCATATCTAAGATATATACACGCATCAAGCGATACAATAAGCCAGATGTAGATCAATACGATATTGAATCTATTACAGATGCCATGAAAAGACTTTGGAATGATTTCGGTCGAGGTGACAAGCTAAGACGTATTGATACGATTATCAAAGATTTTTCAAATTTCTGATTTTTGGAAAACTTGCATTAAATCAGATCGAAACTAGCTCATGTCAGACGCATTTTCTGTTAATAATTGAGTCGGCAAGTCTGCTATTGCTTGGGTCATGGAGCGTCAAGCGGTGACGACGCATAAAGCTTCGGGTATTGTGAATGATGCCAATGATTGGGCAATTGAGACGATGGGTAATCCGCGCTATCCCTTGGAGTTGTTGCAACGGGTAATTATTGTGAGCTTGGAGACGATGAGTATCGTGAGAGGATTGCCTGAATTGGATATTTAGAGTTGCTTGAGTTATTATAATTTTACTCATGAGTTTTTTATTGAAAGCTATTGCTGAGTAAAGGAATAGATCGACTAAAAGCTGCTTATCTTTTTCTGATATTTATAGGGGGGTGAGAATGGGGTGTAATGCGTGGAATCATTCACCAGATTGCGATTGCGGGTGGGGAGGGGTTTGAATCGGCCAGGGTTTACTAGACACTTTTTAGCCTCATAATATCGTCTTAAGGAGATGTTTATGAGCAAGGCAAGATT
>NZ_JAAVNG010000020.1:0-561 GCF_012923605.1 Advenella sp. EE-W14
TGCTTCCAGTACATATTTTCCACCCTTGATGGAAGTATGAAAATCGGTGTGCTTGCCATCGGTATTTTTAACACGCGTGAGGCCTGGGGCATTTTCAGTTTTGGGGCGACTGATATATTCAATCTCAATATGGTTGTTGGTATCTTCTTGGCCACCCGTTATGGAACGAATAGCCAGGCCTTTTTCGTCATAAGCCCATGAATTGGTTCTGACCGCTTTTTGACCGGTATGGTCATGCATGCTAATGCCGGTTAGCAAAAACGGGTTGCCATGCTGGTATTGGGCTTCATAGGCATAGACTTTGCCCATTTTGTCGGGTCTTTGCATGCCAACAAGGCGTAGGCCTGTGTGTTTTTCAGGCTGTTCGTGCTGGTAATGAAAAGTCCCAACATGGGTATCAATACGGCTTAAACGGGCCGCACCCTTGAAAATTTCATAATTAAAAACCAGCTTGTGTTGGAGGCCTGCCTGTACTTCCAGAATGGCATGCTGGGTGGGGCCTGGCTTTGCATCGCGGCTGATGCGGATGGGCTCCAGCCCAGGTAGATTAACCTGTATCAG
>NZ_JAAVNG010000021.1:0-17587 GCF_012923605.1 Advenella sp. EE-W14
GTGCCAATTTACAACACAAACAAATAAACGAACACTCACACCGTCATCAACACACACGCTTGCCCTTCAATTCTTTGTAAGTGTTTTTTTTACACTTTCATAAGCACCTTGATTAATCACATTTGTGTATCCCATATCCAGCAATGTTTGTCTGGCAATTTCTGAACGGCGACCACTTCTGCAATATAAATTAATTGGCACATCCTTATTAGGCGCTATGGACATAATTGCCGAACCAAGATTTTGGTATTCAATATTTATCGCATCAGCCCGATGACCGCTCGCATATTCAGCTGGTGTGCGCACATCAATCCAAACAGCTGCCTGCTCTGAAGTTTGCTGCAAACCCACTTCCTCTATTTGGGCATATACATATGTTCCCGCACCAAGACTCAATAAAAAAACAGTCCCGCATATAAGGTTTTTAAATCCTGTCATCACTTGCACCTTTCTTTGTTATTTAACCAATTCGACCAGACTGCCATAACCCTCAGCTTGCATTTTCCCCAAGGGAATAAAACGCAGACTGGCACCGTTTATGCAATAACGTAACCCACCCCGGTCCTTTGGACCGTCAGGAAAAACATGCCCCAGATGAGAGTTGGCAATACGACTTCTTACCTCTATACGTTGCATGTTGTAGCTAAGGTCTTTATGCCTGGTAACTGCATTCTCATCTATTGGTTTGGTGAAACTTGGCCAGCCACAGCCCGAATCATATTTATCCCTGGAACTGAACAAAGGTTCATTACTGACAATATCCACATATATTCCCGGTTCAAACAAATTATCATAAGCATGGCTGAAAGCATACTCAGTTCCGTTTTGTTGAGTAATTCGATACTGTTCTTGGCTCAGACGATCACGCAACACTTTGTCACTTGGCTTCGTAAAGTTTTTCCAACTACCCTCTTTATTTGCTGAAATCTGTTTTTTTAACGGTATCTCCGCCTTGCTTAAGTCAATATGACAATAACCGTTGGGATTTTTTGCCAGATAATCCTGATGATATTCTTCGGCATCATAAAAATGCACTAAAGGCTGGTTTTCCACAACCAAAGTCTTGCGATATTTTTTCTGTTCCTCATCCAATGCAGTCTGAATAATGGATTTTTCAGCAGGATCGGTAAAATACACCCCGGTACGATATTGTGTTCCACGATCATTACCTTGCTTATTCAAGCTGGTAGGATCAATAACTCGAAAATAATACTCAAGAATATCGGACAAACCCAAACGGTCGGCATCGTAAGTGACTTTAACCGTTTCGGCATGACCGGCTTGCCTGAAAATGACATCTTCATAACTTGGGTTTTCTGTACGGCCGTTGGCATAACCGGAAACCGCATCAATCACACCGGGAATACGTTCAAAATAAGCCTCAACACCCCAGAAACAACCACCTGCCAGATAAATGGTTTTCTGATTCATGGTTATTGAAGCCGTATCTTTAGCTGGTTTGTAAAACGACTGAAGGACTTTTTTCAAATCAGACTTAGGGTCTTGTACTAAAACAAGTGCCTGATCCTTATGCAAACTACCTTTAACAACACGAACCAATTGTTTGTTTTTATCAAATAAAAGCCAACTGGGATAGACGGCAACACTGGCATTCTTGATTGTCTTGCCTTCAGGATCCAGGAGCACTGGAAGATTAGGGTAATTCAACCCGGCATACCACTCATTGAAATCCGCCAAGGATTTTTCCCCCAGTCTCCCGGGCGAAACAACAGAAACAAGATTAATATTTTCAAAAGCATTATCTTGCGTCCAAGCCTGGGTCGCCTCCAACTCAGACAAGCATAAGGGGCACCAACTTGCCCAAAGCTTTACCAATGTGGGACGCCCTTCCTGTATCCATTTTTTTGCCTGTTGCCCTTTTCCATCTTGCAATGTCAATAATTGCTGCAATCCAGCGGTTTCATTTGCATAAGCCTTGCCTGTACCCGCAAATAATATTGCCATCCACAATATTAAAAAACCCCATAAAAACACTCTCGCAGAATCACATTGCCTGAGTTTCATGATTGAACCCTGAAAAAATTAAAATAAGATCCTTTAAATAGGATCAACTTTCTTAT
The DNA here is from genome assembly GCF_012923605.1 of Advenella sp. EE-W14. Taxonomy (NCBI): domain Bacteria; kingdom Pseudomonadati; phylum Pseudomonadota; class Betaproteobacteria; order Burkholderiales; family Alcaligenaceae; genus Advenella; species Advenella sp. EE-W14. The sequence goes on from NZ_JAAVNG010000021.1 coordinate 2,082, forward strand.
CAGTCGTTCAAAAAAAACAGTCAGTTTTTTACTATTGATTGCAACTAAATGATTCCAGCTGGTGTTTATTTTTATTAATACTGACTGAACCCAGAAACGTCTTGATAAAAACCAAATACAAACCACTGCTCAACAAGGGCCAGATAACCTGGTTAACGATGCATTTATACAACATTTTTAACCATTGCAGGCAATAAAAAAGCCGCTATAAAAGCGGCTAATTTATTGAATACAAAGCGTTTTATTGGTCCCCCCGACTGGACTCGAACCAGTGACCAAAGGATTATGAGTCCCACCTAAAAAGCCGCCTGTAAACCGCATAAAATAAGGGTTTCATAGTGAGCATTGTCAAATATTATACGTGAATCCGCTATCCCAAGAGCCTTATTTTATGCGGGTCTGTCTTCTATATTGAACACGGTTTCTGGCAGGATATCCAGTACTTTTCATGCAGACAGCTTACCCTTGTTTGGCTCAACCGTATCCACCCACCGCGACTTCACATACACCTCTGTAGTGGTTATCGACTCATGCCCACATAGGATCTGAATCTGTTCCAGCGGCACCCCAGAACGCCACATGTCCGTGGCCCCTTTTCCCTTCATGTCATAAAAACCGAATGACGGTACCCCAGCCTTTTGGGTGTACCGTTGCAACATGGCTGTCAGGCCAGAATACGTATAGGGCAAATCCTTGCGAGTCCTGATAAAGGTGCTGGTGCCCGACAGGTAAACGGGCGGCTTCGGGGAGATTGATTCCAAAATTGCCTCAATCTGGGGCGTGACCAGAATATCCACCACTTTCCCACCATTGCCAAGGCGCTTGCCCTGGTCGTTCCTGATCACCTTGCGAACAGTGCCGTCAGACTCCCGTTTTTGGATGATATTGGCCGGAGTCCATTCAATGATATCTTCAGGGCGCTGCAGCGTTAGGTAAATCAAGTTCATCAAGGCAATGATATTGCGAGAAGCGATACTGGCAACCGCCTTGTACTCTTCATGCGTCACGTAACGATCACGCTTGGTTTCACGATTCCTGCGAATCCCAATACATGGGTTATCAGTAATGCCTGACTCCGACTTGGTGCGAAGCCAGGTAAAGCAGGCTGACAGTGTTGCCTTTTCCCGATTGGCACGCACTCCCCTATTCGCTTTCATGCCCATGTCCAGGTATTCGGCAACATGATGGCCTTTGATTTGATGGGCCAGCATCTTGCCAAAGTAGGACTTCAAGTAAACAACCGTTTTTTTGTAGTCCTTCAAGGTTTGGGGAGATAGTCCGCCTTTCTTCCTGTCCAGTCCAGTGCGTTCCTCACAATGCACCAGAAACACATCCAGCCAGTATGCCATCGTGCCGAACTGGCTATCGGGGTCCGAATAGAGAATCCCACGCTTTCTGGCCTCGGCAACATCCGTCCCGATGCGCTCCCACTTGCCATCCGGATGAACATAATAAAAAGCACCGTGCCGTGCATATACACGCTCTGGCAGGTTCAGCGGATTATTACGCCGTTTTCGTCCCATTTCTTTCCTTCTTGATAAGACGCAGATAGGCCTCTCGGTCAGGCTGGCCGCTACCATCATTTGCCGGCACCAATGCCGGGCGATTGATCATAGCCCGTTCAAACTCATTACGAGCCACAAGCGGACGACCATTCGGTTTTTTACGAACGATCATGCCCAGACCGGTCAGGTACCGGCATTGCGCATGCGCCTGCCTGAGTGGTGCACAAATATCATTGATTTCGACATCTGTCAGATAAGGTAAATTCATAGGTTTATCCCAATGTCTTGAAGTTGTTTCCAATATCCGGCTGATGACATTCGTCATTTCAGCCTGCACTTATTGAGCAATAGCGTTTCGTACTTCTTCTTCAGCCTTTCATAATCACTGTGTTTTACAAATTCACCTGATTTACTGAGTACGATTGCAGGGATCCCATACCCCTGCCCGGGTGCAGTGTTCACATAATGCGTGCCGAATGCATAACGCTTAACCGTTTTTGTTTTTCCCCTGGGATTGAAAAACTCAACCATTGCGCAACTCCTTCACTTTGGCCACCACATCCTTTCCGCATAAGAACAAACCGCCCAGGCGAACATTGCACAACTGCTCAACCTCATTAATGAATAGCTCAAAACGAGGATGCCTACCAATATAAGTACTCAAGCCGTATTCATGACCGAAAATATCTTTAATGATCCGTTCTACTGCTTGCTCTATGGTTTCTATCGTCATTGGTTTACCTCATTCAAAACGGGATGTCATCGGTCATGTCCTGAACATAAGCAGCGCCCTGCTGTCCAGGTTGCTGGCGCTGAACTGGACGCTGTTGTGGTGCCTGCTGCCTCTGTGATGGCTGGGCCGACTCAAAACCATTGGTGTCACGACCTCCCAACATTTGCATCTGATCAGCGACAATTTCCGTTGAGGTTTTATCCGCCCCCGTTTTTTTATCCTGGTATTTGCGGGTTTTAAGCTTTCCCTCTATATATATAGAGCTGCCCTTTTTCAGGTACTCACCGGCAATCTCAGCAAGGCGGTTATAGAACACCACACGGTGCCATTCAGTATCGTCCCGCTTTTCACCGGTGCTTTTGTCTTTCCAGCTTGATGTTGTGGCAACCGAGACACTACAAACGGCCATACCATCGGGGCTGTGGCGAACCTCAGGATCCCGGCCCAGATTCCCAATAATTTGAACCTTATTTAAACTGGCCATTTTGATTCCCTTTTACTTGCCTGATCAATTGCATCACGTACGTTTTCGTTCCGCAAGTTCACCGGTTTGTCTTTAACATTGCTGACGCACATTGACATCCTCTGATCCCCATAAAACTCGGCTGTGCGTTCCCATGACAGGCTTTTTGGCGTCCGATATTCTTTGTTTTTAGTCAGCTTCATGACTGCTGGTTTTTTTCTCATCACGCCACCTTTTTCAGAAGTTGCTCATTGGCCAATTCCCCAGCTTCCACCCAAAACACTTCAGTCTCCGGAAAGTCAGACAAATCAGGCTTGGATTTAACGGTGCCCATCACCAGTGCTGTATCCACATAATCATCGGCTGCCAAATTATCCAGGCCATCAATTAACTCGTTTTTCCCATAGATATCCAACACATCAAAGCGGTCCAGGACAACAATGCGAAGGTTTGATATGCTTGAAATGGTTAATCCAATGACAGCGTCCACCCGCCATTTTTCAGACTCGGAAAGCAGCTGATAAGGTCGGTCACCAAAAGTTAGGTTCATATCCCCGTCGAGCATAACAGGCGCCCAGTCAAATGTTTCCGCTACGCTTGATAGCATCGCATTGAATGGACCCAGTGCGTCACGCAAGATCTGTGCCGGTATGCCATCGGGCGATAATAGATCCAGTGCAACACCCCAGGCCATGGCCTGCTGGTGATATTCCTGCGCCTGTTTTGTCCGCTTTTCGGCTGATTCAGCGGCATGTGCTGCATTTTTTTCAACTTCCAGCTTTTCGCTGTAGGTACGGATATCTGCATCAATGGTTTTAATCAGCGCCTCAATAGTTTTGATTTTTTCATCAATAGCGTCTACACCTGGTAGCTGGTTGCCTGCGGTTTTCTCTAATGTTTCAGCGGCATGCTCGCAAATTGTTAAATCACGCTGGTTATTGCGAACCGCGCTTTCCATCAGATCCAGCGCGGCCTTAAGCTCGGGCAGTCGTTTTTCCGCCTCTGGGTCTCTTGCAACGCCAGCCAGCACATCCCCGTGTTGATCCTCATACCGGCCAACGGCTTGCGCGGCTTCCCGGTCAAAAGAATCATTCCCGGTGCTGCAATGCTTTACAAATCCGTTCAGGTAACGAGCCAGATCGTGTATGAGGCCTTCGCGCTTGGCTGTGCCGGCACGTAATGCGCACTCGTCATAATCCGCCTTAATGCGGTCATATTCGGAATCATCAACCGCAATCTTGGCTTTCACTCGCTCCAGCCTCGATGCATCTTTTTTCAGGGCATCAAGATTGGTTTGTGCTGCAGTTCTTATTGACCGGTCTTTTCTTGCCGCGCCCAGTGCCTGGTTATTTTCAGCCAAGGTGGCCCGCAGGGCAGACAAGGACTGCTCAAGCTCGGCAATAGAAATGTTGCCGCCATCATCAGGCCGGCTTGGCAGTTCAGCCTGCCATGTCTGTGCCTTAACTTCCCCATAGGTTTCACCAGTTACTCCGCGCCATGCACCGCGGCATTCTTTGCGCTGCGCTTCTGCATAACTGGCCGCAGCAGCAAAGCCTTGGCGAAGCATTGGCAGGACTGAATCAATCACGGTAGCGGATACATCGGCTTCGGCCAACTGTTTACTGATAGCCTCACGGTTTACCTTGGTGCCGGTCAGCTCAAACAGGAATGCGCGTTTTTCTTCCGGCTTCAGTGCGGCAAATAAATGCGGGTCCAGGCAATAAACCATGGCAGACTTAAATTCAGGGGCTGAATGAGCGCCTTTTGGCAAAACAAAACTGGCTTCATCGCTACTTGCTCCCTCAAGACCAAGAGAAGCAACACCCGCCTTGCCATTATTGTGAATCAATGACCCGTATTCTTTTTTCAGGGTAACCCGCTCGGGCTGGCCAAGCAGGGCCAGCTTAATAGCTTCCTTGATGCTGCTCTTGCCGGCACCGTTTTTGCCCATGAAGTAGGTCACTTTTTTGTCCAGAGAAACATCAGCATTGGATATGCCCAGAACGTTTTCAATATTGATATGATTGATTTTCATTCGTTACTCCACATTGACCCTGCGACGATTGCGAGTATCAACGTAATTTTTTACGGGACTCGAAGATTCAGTTGGCGATTTCTCAAGAAATGGATCATCGTCTTCATCGGAAAGAATGGACGCTTGTGCTTGGCCTTGATCTTGCAACACCTCTCCGGTTTCCTGATCGATGTTGGCCTCATTAACGGCCGCAGTTTCCCGTGGCTCGTTCACAGCTCGAATATCAACGTCCTGTGCATCAACCTCTTTCTTTGTTTTGGGTTTTGCTTGCTCTGAATTGGCCTTGCGAAGCGACTCTGTATTGACAACAATACGGCCGTCCTCGTCCTGCGTGGCGTCAATCGTGTCAATGGCTTCTTCTTGGGTCTGAAAGCCCATCGATAATTCGGGCGCATTGGTTCGTACCCAGAAAGATGCCGCACGGTACATAAACATCTGGTCTGGCATGGTTTTCCACTTTGAACCGTTCTTGCTGGACCAGCCTTCAGCCTTAACCATCTTCCATGTAACCCAGATCCCGTTAAGCCGCTCACCGCTTTCCTTCTCAACCGCCCAGGCCCGGCATCCGTATTCATCTGAATCCGGCTTGTCTTCATTCTTCCATTCATAACGAAGTGAAGAATAACGACCGCATGCGTTGACGGTGGCAATCAAGAACTTACTGGACCAGGCGGGTTGGCCATGAACCATGTAGAGATTTTGCATGACCATCATTGGATCCGCATTCATGCGCTGGGCCATATTCAAGGCGATCATGCAATTGGCAATCCCGTTATCGCCCTGGTACTGAGCTGGCACCAGGCCAGAAGATGAAAACGCCTTGGCAACACGCTGAACCAGAGCAAAGCCGTCTGTATCAAAGAAACCGGCAGTAACGGCATGGGCTGGCTTTGCGATACGTGCTTCTTGAAGTGTGGTGGTGGACATAATTAACTACCTCTATATTTGCAATTAGGGTGGGCTGGACAAAATTTCGGATTGCACAGCATGGATTTAGGGTTTGCGTAAAAAACACCGGACTGGACAATTGAGGCAGCCTGTTCAAGAAAGCCTTTGTTCTCGTCATCACCAAGCAGGATGTTTTTTGGATTGGGAATGGACCCAACACCGACTCGCTGGGCCGCTGGTGTTTTGCCCGTGTTCAGGCCAATAATTTTGGCTTCAGCGGTGATTTCTTCCCGCAGGGTTAATTCAGCCAGCATGTTGTAGACGCCCAGCTGGGCAATGTGCTGGCCGGTTTTAACGGTACCGTCAGCGGATACGGCCGTGGCGCCGGTTTTGATGTCGGCAATACCCAGTTCGCCATCTTCCGTTTGGTAAATCCGGTCAACCGAACCGGTCAGCTTGATGCCGATATCCTCAAAAGTGACGGGGTTGCAGCGGACTTCAACGGCTTTATAGTCAGTCTTGCTGCCGATCTCCACGCAGTACTTTGTATGCAGTGCCAGGGCAATGTTTTCCAATTGCTGGGGGCTTTCATCGCCCCAGTCAATTTCTTCCCCAGCACCATCATATTTTGCATACAGGGTGTTAATGACTGCTTCTGCCGCATCATCTGCTGAAATGGGACTGCCTTGCAGCTTGGCCAAGTCGTAGGTTTCTGTGCCGGCATGAATACTGGTGCCCAACCTTGCCCGGGAACTTGCCGGAGTACTCTTTTTAAGGATGTTCCGGGTATACCAGCGCTTAGGGCAGTCAAATAAATCAGCCAAGGAACTGGCGCGAATGCTAATAATGTTGTTCATAGCCACACCATCAATAAAATTATTACTACGCAACCAACCAGCATTGCGATTGCAAGTAGCCAATCAAATCCAGGCTCATTCGGTACCCAGCTGCCAGTGAGCGGTTCGTATGAGTGATCTGTTTTCTCGCAGATATCGCCTAAATCTTTGTAAGGGTTCATAAAATCAACTCCAATTGCAAGAGTGTTTGTTTGCTTGATTCATTGCCAGCAAGCAGCCGGTTATTTCTTGCCCAAGCAAGCAAGATGGCATGGAAGCTGCAATGCCTGAATCGTCTCGCCTCTTGCAAATACACGCGTGCACAATGTATATGCAGGTCACGGCCTGATTTACTCATGATTGATCTCCTGTAGCCTTTTTTATTGCCGCCCTGGCTTTCATCATTGCTGGCTCAGCTTCTGCATAACACCCGTCAAAATCGGAAACCATTTCAATCAACGCTTCCAGAAGATCTGGTGCGGTGGCAATAAGTCTGGCATCAGCCTCAGTGCAGATACCACTAAGCTTCATATATTCTTCATCACGGACTCCGATGATTAAGCTACGTGGATTGAAGATCCCAACCTGCCATAATCCAGTTGAGTGGTCTCCATCAGGAAACGGCATGTATTTCCAGGGACCCGGTGTAAATTTCACTTCCATGGCTTCACCACCATGTTTTTTACTTCCGGCCCTCTGTAAGTCAGCCAGAACTTTTTTTGTGCCTGGCTATGTGATACGGCATCCAGTGCTTTAAGCACTTTTCCATTTACCTTGATTAAATATTTACTCATATCAATCATCCATTTCAGTTTTGCCGAACGGGCAAGTTGTTTGTGTGCAATCCAGCACCGCGTACCACCAGTCACCGGTGGCGTAAGGATCACGAACCGTTTGGCAGTGGTCGCACTCTTCGCAAAGCGGCTGGTCATCTTTGGGTGTATGTTTTGGATTTCGGGTGGTTTGGCTGTAGATCGTGCGCAATGGCACTATTGGCGTGTTCCGTGGCATTTTCATCATCCTTAAAAACAGACTTTAAAAACCACAAAACCGATGCGAGAAAACACTCAGGTGAACGCACCCGCTTTTAAAGACAGGTTTGTTTCGGGTCTTACGATGCTCTGCCCTGGCAGGGGTCTAACGTCTGCCGGGCGGATGCGCTCGCTTGAATGGATTGACACATCGGTTTGTGGGTTTTAAAGAACTTATCGTTTGTCGATGAGTAAATATTAAGCTAATAGCTTTATAAAGTAAAGCATTTTGCATTATTTAATTAAGCTTTATGCTTTATAAAACAACACCCAACCCCACGCCCCAAAACCGATAGACGAAAAAAAACCGCCGGGAGGCGGTTGTTTTAGAGAATGAGTTTAATTAGTGTCGAAAATAAAACATAATCTAATAAATAAATTTACCTTTTCGGTTTAAAAATTTGTTTATTTTTTGTTTTTTGTGTATGATGTTAATCATAAACTTAACCCAACATTAATCATGTAAATAAGGTTACATATTACCCAGGAGAAATATATGGCTCTTACCGATTTTGGCAAAGCCGTGAGAAAAGCAAGAATAGAGAGCGAAGAGAATTTAAGTACCATGGCCGAAAAACTAGGTACTACTGCTGCTTTTTTAAGTGGTATGGAGACAGGTCGTAAGAAAATTTCTCAAGAATGGGTTGAGAAAATTTCCCAATTTTTTGAAAAAGCAGGTCATCCGATTGAGGATTTAGGAAAATTAGCAGCGGCAGCTAATGGAGTTACAACTTTTAATGACAGGCTATCTTTGCAGCAAAAAATGTTAGTAGCGGGTTTCGCTCAGTCCCCTTTTAGTGCAGCACAACTTAAAAGGATTGCTGAGTTATTTGATGAATTAAAGCAGGCACAACATAAGGAGAAAGAATGACTACAGCTTGCAGTAACCGATATCAGCTAAGAGGGCAAAGAGTGGAATATCTTACAGATATGCAAATTTTTAATAGTGTCGAAGCTATTCTCAAGCCACTCGGCCTAGATACACCGCTCTTTCCCGATAAAATCGAAAATTTATTTGATTTATGGGCGGAACAATTCGGCCTCACGATTGATATCGTTGAGGATGATGAGTGGCCATCGTGCACAAATGGCCACTATGATCCCTCTACTTTAACCATTCGAATACCTACTAGAATTTTAAAGCTTATTAAGTCAAAGAATGCCAAGCAAAGAAAAAAAGGGTTGAGAGTATTGTTTCATGAGCTTGGGCACTTTTGTCTAGCTCATAAAGCAGTATTGCATGATTCTTATGGTAATGATTGCAAAGAAGTGGACTCTGAAGAGCAAGCAGATTTATTTTCTGATTATATGGCTGTTTGCATTGATAACTTACGATCTAAGCAGGGGGTGCTTTTTTAAAAAAAAGACTCAAAAAAAATCTTTGAGTCTTTTCGGGAAGTGGTCAATATTGGCGTATTGAAAACTTCGAATTAGTTCTCCATCCGCTGATTCAGAAAGAGTAACTACATAGAGAAGCTATATATTATATAGCAAATTAAAGTTGATTGACAACTTTAAAATGTAAAAACGATTTCTCCTGTCGCACGTGATGGCAGTCCTTTTAAGGAGAATCGTATGACTACACGTGATGTATGCCCAAGATGTGGCAAGCCATGTGACTTAGTGTATACACCTTACATCACTAAGAAAGGCGTTCGTATCTACCCCAAAAATGCTAGATACTTCGTCTTTCCGGGGTGTCGATGTAAATAGCGCTTAATCAATAATGGAGATCTTCGGATCTCCATTATTGCGCCTACATTTTTGTGTGAAACGCATCAAGCAGATTGTTGTAACAAGCGAACTATTCCGAATCTCCTCATTTTGGAGGTTGTTATGGTACATTGTACTCTGCCGAAAGGCGTGCATGTCTCACCATACATACGGTTTCGCCGCGGCAAACTGGAGTATGTGCGTGAGCACTGCAGATCATACCCAGGCAAATAAGGTATGATTGCCACAAATAAATTGTGGGGCCGCCTACGGGCGGTTTTGTTTTTTGAAAAAATGGTCTCAGTATAGCTGTCAAGGCTTATCATAAATAAATTGAAAAACATACGTCAATGACGTATAATCATATTCATGTTTTACACCGTCTACGAAACCTCCATTTTTATAAAAACAATCGCTGATATCTGGACAGATGACGAGCGCCATGAGTTTATCAAGTGGATTGCCTGCAACCCTGAAGCGGGCGATGTCATCCCTGGCTCGGGCGGTCTGCGTAAGGTACGTTGGGGTAAACAGGGTGTTGGCAAACGTGGTGGTGTGCGAATCATTTATTTCAATACGCTGCCCACAGGCGAAATATCGTTACTGATAGCGTACACAAAAGCGAAATTCGATAATCTTTCTACCGAGTTTTTGCTTAAACTGAAAAATGAGGTGTCAAAATGAATGATAAAGAAATGAAACAGTTTGAAGACGAACTTCTTCAATCCGTGCGAGAAATGAAAGCCCGGCAGTTTGCAAGAGCCACTAAAGTTAGCGTCACTGAGGTGGCAAAAGCTCGTATTAATGCCGGGTTCTCCCAGGACTCTTTCGCTAAACTGCTGGGGGTTTCCGTGCGTACCTTGCAAGAATGGGAGCAAGGCAGACGCAACCCCAGTGGTGCCGCACAAACGCTACTGAAGATCGCTGGCCGGCACCCTGAAGTGTTGCGTGAGCTGAATGAGGTTGTTTAATGCAGTTTTAGTGGATCACAGGCTATAGTTTAAAATTGGAAGTGTAAAAATACCAATTACCATGATAATTAGTGATATACCGAGTTTTTTCTGATTTGGTGAGCTAAAAAGCCCCCATAGTCCTATGAAAATTAAGCTGAACATAAACAGCGAAATTATGTAGATTTTCATTTTATTTCCTTTCAAAAACCAACGAATCGTTGGCAAAAAAGGATAACAAACTTTTTAAAAATCTATAGTATGGCTTTTTGCCATTTTTTGGCAAATTGCTGTTTTTTTACTATTTCCTCATATTCCCCGGGGAATATGGAGCCAGTTTTGTGGTTTTTTACGCCACAGATCGCAAATTTTCATCAGGTACAGTCAAGCCTGGGCTGAAAAACAAAACTTCATTGCCTATTTTTTTCTCATGAGCCGTATAGGTAAGAGCATGTTCACGGCTGGTGCTCTGTGAGTAAATTTCACATATTTCAGGTACGTTATCGTATGAAACAACCCACTTATGATTGAGAGAGCCCAGCGTGTCTTTTATGTCGATATGATCCTGATGTTCATAAAAGTTACGATACAAGCCTTGGCCCTTAACGTAATAAGGCGGGTCCAGATAAATCAAGGAATTGTTTTCAGGCAAAAAATCCGCACAGCGCTCAAGCAATAGCTTAGCATCTTCCTGGTATACATGAATATGCGCACGATGTTGTTTTATGCGTTCAAATCTTTGAATAAGGTTGTCTTTCTTAAAGCGCTCATCCAGCTTCCAGTTCCCTGCCTGGGCCTTACCACCGATTACACCACCTTTGAGGATGCCAGAACGATTGCATCGGTTCATGAAAAATGTGGCGAAGCCTTTTTCGAGAGTATCTGTATTGCCTTCATCTTCCATGATGGCCTTGAAATGGTACCAGTTATCCATGTTGACCTCCACTGCCCTGATTTTTTCAATCAGTTCGTCAGTCATATCCACTGCTGCCCTCCAGAAGGAGGCAACAGCAGGGTCAAAATCATTGATATGGATGTCGGAAACGTAATTTTTGAATAACAGATCAAGTGCCACAGCAGCGCCGCCAGCATAAACCTCAAGATAGTGGCCGCCACGAAGCCCATTGGCCTCTATGAGAGACTCAATGAAAGGGGCAAATTTGCCTTTGCCGCCTGGATATCGAAGGGGGGTGAAGAAAGTTGGTCCCATTTGACCCACATTGTAAGTTTTTTTGTACAGCTTAGTCAAAGCCATTTTACTTCTGGTAAACCGTGTGCGTTTAAAATATCATTCATTTTAGAAATTAACTTTTCTCTGAAATCTTCGGCTTGCTCAGGAATAGTTTTTACATACTGCGTTATATATTTCTTAAAAGAAATTGGATCACTATTTGCCCATTTTTTACAATTTTTTATGGGAGTTTTCCTCTCGTCCAATATATCTGCTGGTGTAAGGCTTAAAATTCCTGCATCAGTAAATTCAGAGCGAAATTTTTCCCTAGTTTTTTTTATTATTTTAAAAAAATCATTATCTCCAGATAAATTTAAAATGAAATATATAATTCTGCGTTCAATTGCCAATTCTTTTTCATCTGGAAGAACAAGATAATTATTATTCCCTTTAATGGTAGATAAAATTTTTTCATTAATATCTGCATCAAAAACAACTATAGAATTTTTTAGCAAATAAGAATAATTTTTACATAACTTAATCATGCTTGTATAAGCTGTTCCGTTATTCTTACTATCTTCATCAAGATTTGTCGTAAAATCAAGCATATTTGTTATATTTCTTTTCGTAACAATGCGCTGAATAAGATGTTTTGCATAATCATCTTCACAAATAATATTTATCTTGTGTGATTTTATTAGATCTTCAGGTTCTTCTAATGTTAATTCTTTATAAGCAAGTTCATATGATGGATTTTTAATTATTTCATAATTATTATCATTGCCAGTATGAGCAGTGCTGATAAAATTAAAAACTATTCTATTTGTATCAACATTAATTTTATGTTCCCTATAAATATAAAGAATTAAATGTAAAGAGTGAGTAGATATAACAACTTGAACCTTATATTTACTTGCCCAGCTATACAAATATTTAAATAATCGTATTTGTGCAGTTGGATGAAGAGAGCTATCAAATTCATCAATGCAGAATATTCCACCGCCAGTTTTTTGATTTTTATCAAATGCTCTTTGAAATCCTATCATCCTATTAAAAACAGCACCTAAATTATCCTCCCCAGATGAAATTCCATTAAAATCATAAGTTGCATTATTACCGGCTGGTGCAAATGTAGTTTTTTGGTTTTTCTCTAAAACAGCAGAAAATGTATCATATACATTGCTAGGAAAAACAGATTCATAAAAATTTTTTTGTAGAATTCTTTCATCTTCATCTAAATGAAAAGCATCATCAGATATAGACTTAGCATTTGTATCAACTATTGGCAATAATCTTTTCAAGTTAAGGAATGAAGTATTGTAATTAAAATTACCATCCCCATCATTTCCTCCAGAGACAACTACTCTATGCCTATTTGTTTTTTGCGCCACAAAATAAATATTAACTTTTTCACTTAATAAATCATCTTTACCATCAACATCACAAACTATATTATATGAATAATTTTTGTTATCATATTGCGGTGAAAATCTAAAAACATTACTTAATGTAGTTTTTAACTCTCTTCCAAAAGCATCTTTTGACTCACTAGAAAACGGATGTGCAATTAACCCCATCAGTGATGTTTTCATTGTTCCATTTCTTCCAACCATAACAGTTATTTGAGACCCTAGCTCTATTGTTCTTTCTTTGAATGAGCGAAATTCATTAATATGAATACGTTTTATTGACTTTATAGGAATATCTTTATTATCCTGATAACCAAGTTCGCTTTTAGATTTTTCTTCTTGAGTCATAATTTTTCCATTAATTTTCTAACTAACCACAACTACTCACTTCCTCAAATAACTCTTCTTCCCGGAGTCACTGTAGCAATACTTCCCGCCCCTAGGCCCAGTGCAATAATTTCCTGACCTATACGAGCATCCTCCAAAAAACCTAAATACAGGTTACTCATCTAAATTTGCCGCCCAAGTTAATGCCGCACTGAGAAAATATGACTCATTACCAAAAAGACGAAGTACGTAAGGATTTACTCTATTTTCAAGGTGAAAAATAACTTTTTCTGTAGTCAAGTCAATACTGATTAACCGATCTATATTGAACGAAAATGACTTTACATCACCAGTAAAAACAACACGCTTGTTTGTAACAACCAACTCCCCAGAAGATGCAATAATTTCATTTTCAATAGTCTCACTGGTGCCACGTTGGGCACCAACACGATAATGTACGCCTTTTGCAATGCGGAAGCTTATCCCCTTACTCCCCCCTCTATAGACACGAGTTTTTTGAGTTCCCATCCAGCAAGCCCGAACCTCAACCATGGCCATTTCCGTCTTTCTTAAAATAGCTCGTGAAGGCGTGATAATTGGGCTATCTCCTTGAGAAATATTGTGAGCCATAGCCAAAACTCTGACAGTCTCAAGTTTTTCTGCAATCAAAACCTCAGGAATTTCCAGTATATTTACTGATTTTTTTATTTTTTTCTCTTCGCCAGGAGTAACCACATAATCATCAAGAATTTTTTTTAGCAGTTCATCAAATAATGATATACGCTCTTTAATATGAATAAAATCTGGCAAAGAATCACGTAATTCAATCAGTCTTGATTCTGTCGCGTTATGAAATCCTTCGTTAATAGCTTGAGAAAAACACATTTTAAAGTCATCTGCTCTCGCTTTTATTTCATTTTTTGCGGCTTTTTTCTGCGACCTACTCTCAAAATATCTTGCTATGAAATTCATGTCTCATCCTATAAATATCTGATTAAACAAATAATTATTAATCAAAGCCCCTTTGTTGCTTCAGCATTGATGATTTCAAGGCAACTTTCGGCATTACTAAATACATATTCAACTGAAACATATCCTTCAACAATATTTTCAGCAAATACTTCAAGAATGATTTCCTGTATGCCAGGAACATCTCTCAACGACCAATGCTGAGCCTTCCTTCTTATTTCTGATGAAACAGCCATAATTAATGGAATATCATCTGTGTATGGCTCAGATTTATCCAATGTTTTTGATTTTCCATATTTTTTGGTTAATGATTCTTTTAGTACTTTGTAATCTTCCTCTAAATCCCTATTGCTTGAGGTAAATTTTGTCATGCCAAAAGCTCTACAAAGCCCAGTCTCTTTTGTTGACTGAAATACATAACTATCGAACAAACTTACTGGTTTCGGAACCGAAGTTGCTGTTGTAACAAACTCATTAAGTTCTTCATATCCGATTAATGCTTTCTTTAATTCATCTTTACTCATACCTTCAGTTAAGCCAAACGGATAGTCATTAGGTTGCGTAATTGCTACCGATGAAAAAAACATGGATACAATAAAAAAAATTACACGAAACATAAAATGTTACCTAAATATTAAATTTTTAAAAACCATCAATGCTATTTAAAATCATTACCTGTTTTCAATAGAATTCAATGTAACTATATTATTTTTCATAGTGCAATAACCTTGCTGTGGCAATTCTGCCCCAAATGAATTTTTCGCATCAAAAGCGACATAAATTTCTATCAAAAAACTACCCGTTGGTTTTGCTTTACTATAAAATCCGTTCAAATCAAATGAAGATGGAAATTTAAGTGATTTTTTTATTAAATTTGCACAGTTACCTATTAAATCAAACTCATCATATGATTCAAATATCTGGTTAATGGATTTTGGTACATTTCCATTATTAATATCACTTTCAGACATCATAAAACGCTCACCATTTTTGCAATCAGCGTATATATATACTATTTCTTTTGGGATACTTTCATTATCTGATAAATTCACGTAAGACAATTGATCACAATTACTTGCCTTAACTACAAGTTCAGCTGCTTTTGGCATCAAAGCATTAATTCTTTCAATGTATGCTTTTCCCCATTTTTTATACGTTTTTGGCATATCTTTTTGAGTAATTGTAAAAAGCTCGTGCCCTTCTAGTTTTTTTTGCTCTTTCTCCTTTTCTTTTTCTTCTGCTAATCTTTTTTTCTCTATAAGAACTTCTTGTTTTTTTATTTCTTTTTCTTCAGCAATTTTTTTATTTTCTTCTTTTTTAATATTTTCTTTTTCTTTATATTCATCCGTATAAGTTAATCCAAAACCAACAAATCCGACTAACACAGAAATCAACCGGTAATCACCCCATTTTTAATAGCAGTTGGCAGTAGAATTATTTAATTTATGTTGATGTAATTTTTGCCTCGGTGTGATG